>NZ_WIWK01000039.1:0-46710 GCF_009600165.1 Pseudomonas sp. FSL R10-0399 | reverse complement strand
TGTCCCCTTCGTCTAGTGGCCTAGGACACCGCCCTTTCACGGCGGTAACAGGGGTTCGAGTCCCCTAGGGGACGCCACGATTACCCGCTCTGCGGGATTTTTAAGGGTCATTCATTAATTGAATGGCCCTTTTGTTTTTCTGGCGTTCGGCCATTTCCATTCCTTTTGCCTTTGCCATCAGTCCGGGCCTGCCTCAGCGCAGACCGGGTGCGTTACACTGCGCGCTTTATTTGTAGGCAGGGAGACAGGCATGAATTGGGATCTGGCGACGCCGTTCATCATTGATCTGCAGGTGCAGAGCGAAGACATCGACGGTTTTGGCCATGCCAATAACGCCGCCTATGTGGTTTGGCTGGAGCGCTGCGCCTGGCGCCACTCCCAGCGCCTTGGGCTGGATTTGACCGAATACCGCAGGCTCGACCGGGCCATGGCGGTGGCGCGCCACGAAATCGATTATCTGGCCAGCGCCTATGAAGGGGATGAGCTGCAGCTCGCGACCTGGATTGTCGATTTTGACAAGCGCCTGCGTCTGACCCGGCACTTTCAATTGATCCGGCCAAGTGATGGCGCGACCTTGCTGCGCGCGCAAACCACGTTTGTCTGTATCGAACTGTCGACGGGCAAGCCCAAACGCCTGCCGCCGGAGTTTCTGGAAGGCTACGGTTCGGCGGTCGTGGCGCCTTGAACGAGATACCGGTTGATCACATAACCCCGTAAACTTGCGCACGTTTTTTTATGAGAGTCACCCATGCAAATTGCTTTGGCGCCGATGGAGGGGTTGGTCGACAACATCCTGCGTGATGTCCTGACCCGCACCGGCGGTATTGATTGGTGTGTGACCGAATTTATTCGGGTCACTGAACGGCTGTTGCCCGAAGCCTATATCCACAAGTTCGCCCCTGAGCTGCAACACGGTGCCAAAACCCGTGCTGGCGTGCCCCTGCGCGTGCAACTGCTGGGTTCTGACCCCGCGTGTCTGGCGGACAACGCGGCGCTGGCCTGCCAATTGGGCAGCGAGGTCATCGATCTCAACTTTGGCTGCCCGGCCAAGACCGTGAACAAGTCCCGTGGCGGGGCGGTGCTGCTCAAAGAGCCTGAGCTGCTGCATGCGATTTTGCTGCAGGTGCGCCGTACGGTGCCGGCGCATATCCCGGTGACGGCCAAGATGCGCCTGGGCTTCGATACGCCCGACAGCGCCAATGAATGCGCGATTGCCCTGGCTGAAGGGGGCGCCAGCCAGATCGTGGTGCATGCACGGACCAAAATGGACGGCTACAAGCCGCCTGCGCATTGGGAGTACATCGCCCAGGTGCAAGAGGCGGTCAAGGTGCCGGTGTTTGCCAATGGCGATATCTGGTCGGTTGAAGACTGGCGCCGTTGCCGCGAAATCAGCGGGGCTGAAGACATCATGCTCGGTCGCGGTCTGGTGTCGCGCCCGGACCTTGCCCGGCAAATCGCCGCTGCGCGGGCGGGCGAAGAGGTGGTTGAAATGACCTGGGCGGATTTACAACCGATGATCCGCGACTTCTGGGCGCAAGCTGAGGCGCAACTGACGCCGCGTTCGGCGCCGGGGCGGCTCAAGCAGTGGTTGGCCATGTTGACGCGCAACTACCCTGAAGCGGTGGTGCTGTTCAATGCCATGCGCCGCGAAACCGACTGTGAAAAGGTTCGGCATCTGGTCAACAACCCGCCTGTGGAAGGCGCGTAAAAAATTTCAAAAAAGCCTCTTGAAATGATTTTGCTGATCCCTACTTAGGGGTTAAGCGATGCCGAAACCGGGTCGCTAAGACAAAATCTCGCTGAAATCAGGAGGCTAAATTATGAACACCGCATTTTCTCTGGCGCCACTGTTCCGTAATTCTGTCGGTTTTGACCGTTTTAGTGATCTGTTTGAAACCGCGCTGCGCAACGACTCCAGCGCTGGCTATCCACCCTACAACGTCGAAAAGCACGGTGATGACAGCTATCGCATCGTGATCGCGGCGGCAGGGTTCACCCAGAACGATCTGGACCTGCAAGTTGAAAAAGGTGTGTTGAACGTCAGCGGCAGCAAACGTGAAACCTTCGGTGACAACACCGAAAGCAGCGCTGAAAAACCAGCATCAGGCGTGACCTACTTGCATCAGGGCATCGCGCAACGGGCATTCAAACTGTCCTTCCGTCTCGATGACCACATCGAGATCAAAAACGCGAACTTGAGCAATGGCTTGCTGAGCATCGACCTGCAGCGGGTGGTGCCCGAAGAAGCAAAAGCCAAACGCATCCCGATCAACAGTGGGGATCAACAGCCTGCTCTGCAAAACTGATGTGAGTCAGTGCTGGAACCCCGTCTTATAGGCGGGGTTCTTTTTTGCAGGAGGAGGGGGAGATTGCAACGGATATGCAAGCGCGTGTTTCTATGCCCGAAAGGGCCCAAAGCTTCAACTAGTCTGCCAGGACAGGCCTCAACCTCGGGGCTTTGACTGGAGCTTTAGATGAAAAACAAACGCGCACGTGATTCAGAAACGGGTCTGTTTATTCCGTTGGAGGAGGCCAAGCGCCGCCCGAAAGAAACCACCGTCGAAACCATCAAGAAAACGCCCAAGCCTTCACCCAAGCGTTAACGGGCAACACACAGGCACTTGCTCCGACTCTCTCCCCGGGCAGGTGCCTGTTCTTTAGCGAGTGCCGTGTTACTCGGCGACATGCGCCGTTTTAGGTTGATGCTGTTGCAGGTTTTTGTCGGCTTTATAACGCAGCGCTACGTCAGGCACGCTGCTGGCTTTGCCGGTTTCAACCCAGTTACGGATACGCCCGGCATCGGCAAAGTGAGTGTATTTGCCGAATGCATCCAGAATCACCAATGACACAGGGCGATTGCCCATCTCAGTCACCAGCACCAGGCAGTGGCCCGCCTGATTGGTGAAGCCGGTTTTGGTGATCTTGATGTTCCATTTGTCTTTGTTGATTAAATGGTCGGTGTTGTGAAAGCCCAGGGTGTAGTTGGGTTTACGGAACGTCACCGATTTTTCTTTGGTGGTGCTCAGTTGGCTGAGCATCGGGTAGTGGCGCGCGGCGGCGAGCAGCTTGCTCAGGTCGCGGGCCGTCGAGACGTTGCGCGGCGACAGGCCGGTAGGCTCAACGTAATGGGTGTGCATCATGCCCAGGCTCTTGGCCTTGGCGTTCATGGCAGCAATAAACTTCACGTAGCCGCCCGGGTAGTGGTGCGCCAGGCTGGCTGCAGCGCGGTTTTCCGAGGACATCAGGGTGATCAGCATCATTTCGTGACGTGACAACTCGCTGCCCAGCTTGACCCGCGAGAACACGCCTTTCATTTCCGGGGTGTCGCTGATATTGACCGAGATGTACTCGTCCATCGATTGCTTGGCGTCCAGCACCACCATCGCGGTCATCAGTTTGGAAACCGATGCGATGGGCACGACCACGTCCGGGTTGCTGGCGTAAATGACTTTATTGGTTTGCAGGTCGATCAGCAGCGCGCTGCCAGAAGCAATGTGCAGTTTCGACATGTCTCGGGGTGACATGGTGCCTTCCGTCGCTGCGGCGATTGAAGGAGCGGCTGTGCCTGTGAGAACTAAAAATAGGCTCAAAATCGAAAGATGAATTTTCACGCAGATTGACTCAATGATGGTTAGGGAATTCTGAACGGCAACCGTTGGTATACATATAACGTTACATTTTCTGAGTATGGATTAATAACGTTAGAAATGCCTGTATTTGCAGGGGGTTAGCAGAGAAATTTCACGCGGTAGGTGAGCCTGGGTATTGTGCGCCGTGCCGGTGAGGATTTTGCTGCTTCACAAGCCCGTGAAGCGTGCATCGCACGAGCCTAGCAGCGCAATGCTGTTGGCTGGCTGAACAGACGTTGCAGCGGGGAATCAAGGGGCTTTAAAACGCAAAACGCCCATGAGGTGTCAGGCTCATGGGCGTTTTGCAGTTTAGGTGCCAGGGAGGGGCGGGTTACGGCTCCGGTTGAAAATGCAGCAAGTCGCCGGGTTGGCAATCCAGAGCGACACAGATGGCTTCGAGGGTGGCCAGCCTTATACCTTTGACTTTTCCTTGTTTGAGCAGTGAAAGGTTCTGCTCGGTTATCCCGATCATTTGCGCGAGGTCTTTGGACTTCATCTTGCGTGTGGCCAGCATGACGTCCAGTTTTATGGCTATCGGCATCGTGCCCTCTTAAACAAACTGCTCATTCTCTCTTGCCAACGAACACGCGTTGGACAAGCTGCGAGCGATGATCATAAGAGAGGCTGAGAGAAATAACGCAACAATATGTGACGGCTCAAAGTTAATACTGAGCAACCGTTCGCCTGCAGGTCGGGTGAAGGTAATCCACACACTCATCACCGGTGTCAGCACCAGGCTGGCCAGTACCCAGAGCAACACGCTCTTGCCCACTTTGCCCAGCAGGTCTGCCGACTCTGACGAAAAGTATTCGCCTTTGCTGTAGGCCAGAAACAGGCTGCGCAGCGCCAGTAAACCTTTTGCCAGTATCAGCAGCGGGATACTGGACAGGACGATTCCGCCGGCCGCTTGCCACCAGGGCATGAGCGAGATGTTGGCGTTCAATTGGCCGATCATCGCGGTCAAGTTGAATCCGCCCATGAAACTGCCGAGCGCGTCAGGGAAAATCCAGTAAGCGATATTGGCCAGCAGCATGCTGACCACCAGTACCAATGTGGCGGTCGCCAAGATCCGGCTGCGATTGGCCAGGAGATCTGTTGTCATCGAACAATCCTTTTATGCGTAGTCATCGATTTAAGTGTCCGGAGGCTGCGCAGTCCTTCCGGGTAGGCCTGTGCAGTGGCTGTATCGTAATTCGATAATAAATGATTGTAAAACGATAATTTTATGGCGACAGATTGCAGCTTGATGTCTGCGTGAATTCCGGGCAGGGGTGTGTTGTTTAAGTGCTACTGCGCAATTGTGTAAAATGCCGGCCTTTGAAATTGACCGGCCAGCCTGATGACCCCTGAAGCGTTAACCACCTTGCACCTGCATTTAATGACCGCCCTGGAGGCTGCGCCTGCTGAAACACGGCGTATTTTCCATGGGCGCGGCCGCTGCTGGCCGAGCCTGGAGCAGTTGACGGTGGACTGGCTGCAAGGTGTGGTGTTGGTCTCGTTGTTCAAAGAGCCGGAGCCCGCCCAGCTTGAAGCCCTGAAGCAGATGCTGCTGACGATTGTGCAGTCGCCGGTGTGGCAAGCCTGTGGCGCCCACACGCTGGTGATGCAGCATCGCTACACGTTGCAAAGTGATACTGAATGGCTGGCGGGTGAGCCGGTGGACGAGTGGACGCTCACAGAAGGCGGATTGCGTTATCAGGTGGACCTGGGCCGCAAGCAGAACAACGGGCTGTTTCTGGATATGCGTTATGGCCGTAACTGGGTGCGGGAGAATACCGAGGGTAAGCGGGTGTTGAATCTGTTTGCCTACACATGCGGGTTTTCTGTCGCAGCCATTGAAGGCGGCGCTGAGCATGTGGTGAACCTCGACATGTCACGTGCGGCCCTGAGCCGTGGCCGGGACAACCACCGGCTAAACGGACATGACACCGGCAAGGTGAGCTTCCTTGGGCATGAGTTGTTCAAGTCCTGGGGGAAGGTCAAAAGCCTGGGGCCTTACGATGTGGTCATCATCGACCCGCCTTCGTTCCAGAAGGGCAGTTTTTTGCTGACCAAGGATTACCAGCGCGTGCTGCGGCGCTTGCCGGAATTGCTCACTGAAAACGGCACGGTACTGGCGTGCATGAACGATCCTTCGCTGGGCTCCGAATTTTTGATCAATGGCGTGACCGCTGAGGCGCCGAGCCTGCGCTTTGAGCTACGGCTGGAAAACCCGCCGGAGTTTCCGGATGCCGATCCCGAGTGCGGGCTTAAAGCGCTGGTGTTCAAGCAGGGCGTGTGACAGGCAAAAAAAAGCCCGCGGGAGAGTGCGGGCCAAGGTTCATTGAATGAGCGGGGTCACTATACAAGCCGCCTGTTGTGACCACTGTGAAACAAAATTCATGAGCCGGGTGAATCTGCAGGCCCCGTAGGAGCGAGCTTGCCTCGCGATCTTTTGATCTGATATTCCCTCGCCCGAAGGAGAGGGAATATCGGCGAGGACGGTGGCCTCCCGCGGCTCACACGTTAGCGAGTGCGCGACGACTCAAACAGGAACCAGACGCGGCGTTCGGCCTCGTCGATCCAGTTTTCGAGCAGGCTGGTGGTGGCCACGTCACCCGACTCAGAGCACAGCTCGTGGGTGGCGCGCATGTAGGCGGCCAGCTGGATGTTGTCTTCGCGCAGTTCGGCGAGCATGTCTTCCGGGGTCACGAAATCAGCATCGTTGTCCAGCAGGCGCTGGAGATTTTTGATATGCCCGATCGAGCGGATTGTGGTGCGCCCCAGCTTGCGCACGCGCTCGGCAATGGCATCGGTGGTGGCAAAAATCTGATCAGATTGCTCATCCAGCAGCAGGTGGAAGTCACGGAAGTGCGGACCGGACATGTGCCAGTGGAAGTTCTTGGTTTTCATGTAAATGGCGAACGTGTCGGCCAGCAATGCATTCACTTCTGCAGCAATGTTGATGCGTGCTTCTTCGCTCAGCGCCGAAGGTGTCCGCAGATCGGCCTTTCTGCTTTCCTTGGCGGATTTCAGGTCTTTCATGGTCGTTCCTCGTGTTGGCTGTGAATAGGCTTAAACGAATGAATAGTGGGGCTGACTAAAGACCACGAACAGTGGTTCGTCAAACCCGCCGGGCGGCTCAATAAGGGCGGCTAAACGTTACGACCTGACGAAGAGCAAGATCGTTCAAGACTTTCACTGACCAAGTTGCGACCCTTTGTCGCTGCTTACTGCCGGGATGTTTTTTGATGCCTACTTCGCTTCCTCGCGTCGCTTTTACACGCGGCGCGATTGCTTGTCTGCCCTTGACCCTGGCCTGCGCGCCCTGGGGACTTTTAGCCGGTTCGACGGCGATTGATGCGCAATTGACACCGATGCAAGCCCAAGGGCTGTCGCTTTTTGTGTTTGCCGGGGCGGCTCAATTGGTGGCCATTGGCATGATCAAAGGGGGCGCCAGTGCGCTGTCCATTTTGATCACCACGCTGCTGCTGACTTCGCAACACATCCTCTATGCGATGCATTTGCGCCCCATCGTCGCGCCCATGGAGGCCAAGTGGCGCGCCAGTCTTGGCTTTTTGCTGACCGATGAGTTTTTTGCACTGGTCAGCCCGTATGACCAAAAAACCTTCAACCGCTGGTACGCCCTGGGCGTTGGCCTGTGCATGTATGTGGGCTGGAACCTGTTTACCTGCCTGGGGGTGATTGTCGGTAAAAGCATTCCGGGGCTGGATCAATTGGGGCTGGAGTTCTCGATTGCCGCGACGTTCATTGCCCTGATCACGCCGATTGTGCGCAATGTGCCAACGCTGATTTGCGTCGCCGTCTCGTTATTGAGCGTGGTGCTGTTCAGTTATTGGCAATGGGAGTCGGCGATTGTGCTGGCGGGGTTGGCGGGTATGACCGTCGGGTATCTGTGCAAACGGCTTGGAGCGTACTTCGCATGACGGTATGGCTGATTATTGGCGGGATGACGCTGATTCTGTTTTTTAACCGCTATCTGTTTCTCGAGCCGCGCTTGCCGATTCGCTTGAACCGCGGGGTTCGGGAGTTTCTGGGGTTTGCGGTGCCGGGCATGTTGACGGCGATTTGCGGGCCGATCATTTTTATCAAGGATCACGCCCTTGATCTGAGCCCCACCAACCCGTACCTGCTGGCGGCTGTGTGTGCGATAGGGCTGATGCTCTGGACCCGCAATGTGTTGCTCAGTGTCGTGTTAAGTGTGGCGTTGTTTTATCTGTTTCGCTGGTGGCTATAACTTGCGCTGCGGCGCGTGATTTGAACGGGCCGCTGACGGGAACACCGTCAATGACCACATACCAGCACGCCAGCAGACCGTCCGCGCGAAGCGGTTCGGGGACTGCGCTGCCGACAACCGACATGATATGGACCTTTGGCATAGGAACCTCCTGCTATCAAACAATGGCGCCACTTTAAGGCTTGGGCCCATGCGCAAAAAATCATTACGCGTGATAGTCGCCATTGATGCGGGTGAGGTTGTTTCCAGGCAGTTTAGTCGACGACTTGATCCAGCATTTGCATCACTTCATGGTCACTCAACAAGCCCTGGCTAACCAGGTGTTGAGCCAGCAGAGAAACCAGCTTGGCGGCGCGGTGGCCTTCAAGCTGTTTGAGTTCGGTCAGCGTGTTGTAGACCTTGGTGGAAGTGCACAGGCCTACAGTGCGGTGCGGGTTTTGTGTCGGCATACAGGTCGTCCTTGTTTTTATGGTGTGCGAAGTGTCACGGCCAGAGCGTCGAAAGTGTGTGCATGCTGATGCCGTAGTTTCTGCCAATACTGTGTCCAGTGCGTGACAATCGCAACCTCAATTCAAACCTGGCGGCAACTGAACAAGCCTGCCGCT
This sequence comes from Pseudomonas sp. FSL R10-0399, assembly GCF_009600165.1. Classification (NCBI taxonomy): domain Bacteria; kingdom Pseudomonadati; phylum Pseudomonadota; class Gammaproteobacteria; order Pseudomonadales; family Pseudomonadaceae; genus Pseudomonas; species Pseudomonas sp. FSL R10-0399. The sequence continues at coordinate 38,239 of NZ_WIWK01000039.1, read as the reverse complement.
GGGGTGTTGACTGCGATTACCAGCGTGGTGGGCCGTAATAACCGCGGGGTGGACCGTAGTACACCGGTTGTGGTCGGCCGTAATAGGCCGGTGCATAAACCGGTTGTGGTTGTACGTAAACTGGCTGCGCCTGGTAGTACACCGGAGGTGCCTGCACATAAACCGGTTGTGGTTGCACATAGACCGGGTGTTCTACGTAAACCGGGCGCTGTTGGCTGGCGACTATCGAGCCAACAACCGTAGCACCGACCACTGCGCCAACCAGCGCCGGGCCAGCACCCCAACCGCCATGGGCGGATGCCTGGCCAGCGACAGCCAGGGCGCCGATCAGCAAAGCAACTTTGGGGAAGGTACGCATCATGACGATTCCTCTGCTTTCAACCCCGCGTCTTGGCCTGCACCAGGCCATATGAAATAGCGGGGATAACATTGAGACAATCTTTTTAGAAAAAATTGCAAAATGTTTCGGTAAAGTTTGTGTAAGGTCTTGGGCTCGCTGACACGTTTCAGCGAGCGCTATGATCCGGCAAATTTATCGCGGCGGCTTGAGCCGTTTATCCGAAAGCACGAGGAGATGAACATGCAAATGAATCCGAACAAAGACACCCGGCTATGCATCTCGATGTCAGGCAGACCCGGGAATTTCGGACTGCGTTTTCATAATCATCTGTATGAACAGTTGGGCCTGAACTTTTACTACAAAGCCTTCAGCCCCAAAGACCTCGCCGGGGCCATTACCGGCATCCGGGCTTTAGGTATTCGCGGTTGCGGGGTGTCGATGCCCTTCAAGGAGGCGAGCATTGCGTTGGTCGACGAACTCGACGCCTCGGCGCAGGCCATTCAGTCGATCAACACCATCGTCAACACAGACGGGCACCTGAAGGCTTACAACACTGATTACATCGCCATTGCGCAATTGCTGCGTGATCGCCAGGTTGCCAAGGACACCACGTTCGCCTTGCGTGGCAGCGGCGGCATGGCCAAGGCCGTGGCTTCAGCCTTGCGCGATGGCGGCTATCACAATGGCGTGATCGTGGCCCGTAACGAGGTCACGGGTTCTGCGCTGGCGAAAAATCTCGGCTACTCATGGCAGGCAGAACTGGGCCAGCAACGGCCGCAAATGCTCATCAACGTCACGCCGGTTGGCATGGCGGGCGGGGCTGAAGCCGATGATCTGGCGTTTGCTGCTGAGGCGATCGATCAGGCCGAGATCCTGTTTGATGTGGTAGCGATCCCCGTTGAAACGCCCATGATTATCCGTGGCCGTGAGCAAGGCAAGCGGGTCATTACGGGGCTGGAAGTGATTGCCATCCAGGCGGTTGAGCAATTTGCCCTGTACACCGGCGTGCGCCCAACTCCGGAGCAGTTCCAGGCAGCGGTGGCGTTTGCCCGCAATTGATGGTTGAGCCATAAAGGCCGAGATTCGGCCTTTATGGCGCTTAGCGCTTAAAGGTGCGCCAGTCGCACACCATTTTCGTCAACACGCAGGCTCACGGTGGCGCCGATGATCAGTGGACGCATGTCCGGGATATGGCCATTGGGAAACCCGAACACTTTCGGGAAGGAATACTGGGCCACGCGTTCGGCAATGATTGATTGAGCAATGGGGCTGTGCGGCGAGGTGTCATCCGCGATGTTTTTCATGCCGCCAATAATCAGGCCTTTAATCTTTTCAAAAGCCCCTGTCTGTTCGAGGCTTTTAAGGTAGCGGTCAATCTTGTAGTAAGCGTTCTCACCGATTTCTTCGAGAAACAGAATGGCGTTGTCGTAATTGAAGTTAAAGCGGGTGCCAGAGAGTGCGGTCACGACGGTCATGTTTCCGCCAATCAGGGTGGCGCACGCCGAGCCCTGCTCATTGAGCAGATTATTGTCCAGTTGGTACGTCGGTTTGATGCCTTTAAAGAGGTTGAAAATATTCTGATAAGAATCGGCTGACGGGGTTGGCGTGCTGATGATGTTTTGGCCGTGTACCGACTCAATTCCGTGCCTTGCCAGCAGGCTCTGCAAGAAGGTGATGTCGGAGTAGCCGATTAACCATTTGGGGTTATGTACGAAACGGCTCAGGTCGATCTGCTCCAGCAGTTGAACGCTGCCATAGCCGCCACGGGTTGCCCAGATGGCATCAATCGAGTCGTCGTCCAGCGCCCACTGCAAGTCCCTGAGTCGTTGTTCGGGGGTGCCCGCATAGGTGTAATGATGCGCATGTCTGGCGAGCGCAAACTCACCGTAAACAGGTGTATAGCCCTGCTCAATGATCATGTTGTGAGTGTGCGTCAGCAGGTCTGGATTAGACACAGCCCCGGCCGGGGAGACGATGGCGATCCGGCTGCCGGGTTTAAGGTTTTTAGGTGTTATTGAACACAAGGTCATTACTGAAACACTCCATGACGCCGTCGTTTAACGATATGAAGTGTTTAGCCTAGTCCTCGATCATCGGATGTATTTAAAGACGAGTCGCTTTAACGCGCGGGAAGGTTCCTGATAATGAGTGGCTTTTTTATAAGAGCCCCCGATGCCGGATTGAACGGCGCGGCATCTGATGGGGGCTATGCAGGGTGCTATTCCAGTTCGCTCAAACGCGCTTCCAGTGCCGCAATGCGTGCTTCGAGTGCTTCAAAGCGCTCAAGGGACACACCTGAAGGGCTGCGCTCGGCGGGTTGCTGGCGGGCGGCGATGATTGCTTCGATGTCTGCCGGGTCGCCCAGTGCGTGGGTATAGCGATCTTCGCGCTGGCCTGACTGACGTGGAATGAGCAGTGCCAAATCACGGGCAATCAGCCGTTCGAGCTGATGCTGGACTTGTTCTGTGTCTTCAAAGTCATGCATGCGGTTGCTGCGGGTGAGCAATTCGTTGAGGGTTTGCGGGCCGCGCAGAAACAGCAGGCCCAGCAGAACGACTTGGGCAGGGACCAGCTCCAATGCCTTGTCGACTTTATGCTCCCAACGATCGGCGCGACTGCCCATGACCAAACGGGTAAAGCCCTGGCCTTCAAGCGCACGCAAACTCTGGCCCACCTGGCCTTGGGTCAGATTCATTACCGGCTCGCGGCTGGTTTTCTGGTTGCAGGCCAGTACCAGCGCATTGAGGGTCAGGGGGTAGGTTTCCGGATTGGTGGCCTGCTTCTCGATCAAGGAACCGAGGATGCGGATTTCAGTGCTGTTAAGCCGAGCTCCGGTGTCGCTGTCGTGTTCAGTGCTCATCACGCTTTCCTTGTGCGTTTAAAAGGAGATCAGTGTGTTGCGATCACACCCAATTGTCATCCGCCCCTTATAGGTTCAACACTGACTAAAAGACAAGCCGCTTCTTACGCGGCGTATGCCTATAATCGCCGCACATTCACTTTCCGCCCACAGACTGTCGAGACTTTCATGACTATCTCTCTGTACGCTGCTTCTGTTCCTGTATTCAAACAAATGCTCAACGCCCTGAGCGGTGTGCTGAGCAAAGCTGAAGCTCACGCCGCAGCCAAGAACATTGACCCGAGTGTGTTCCTGCAAGCACGCTTGGCTCCGGACATGTTCCCGCTGGTGCGTCAGGTGCAAATCGCGGTTGATTTCACCAAGGGTGTTTCGGGCCGTCTGGCTGAGATCGAGCTGCCTAAATACGATGACAGCGAAGTGACCTTTGCTGACCTGCAAGCCCTGATCAGCAAGGTGCTGGCGTTTGTTGACGGCATTACGCCTGCGCAAATCGATGGCAAGGAAGGGATCGAAATCATTACCCGTCAGGGCACGCCGAAAGAAAAACGCTTCACCGGCCAGGCTTACCTGCTGACCTACGGCCTGCCGCAGTTCTTCTTCCACGTGACCACCGCTTACGCGATTCTGCGCCACAACGGCGTTGAAATCGGCAAGCGTGACTACATGGGCGCGTTCTAAGCATTGCGCCAAGCCACGCGTGACAGACTCAGGAGCACCCGCGCGGGTGCTCCTGTTCTGTAAGCCCTAGGCCTGTTCTTCTTCGGCCAGGCACACAGCAGCGGTAAACAGCACGTCGGTTGACGAGTTGAGTGCGGTTTCAGCGGAGTCCTGCAGGATGCCGATGATGAAACCGACCGCCACCACCTGCATGGCAATTTCGCTCGGGATACCAAACAGGCTGCACGCCAACGGAATCAACAGCAGCGAGCCCCCCGCAACACCCGAAGCGCCACAGGCGCACACGGCCGCCATCACGCTGAGCAGAATCGCGGTCGGCACATCCACCTCAATCCCCAACGTGTGCACGGCTGCCAGCGTCAAGACGGTAATGGTGATGGCTGCACCTGCCATGTTGATGGTTGCGCCCAATGGGATCGACACCGAGTAGGTGTCTTCATGCAGGCCCAGACGCTCACTCAGCGCCATGTTGACCGGGATGTTGGCCGCCGAGCTGCGGGTGAAGAACGCGGTGATCCCGCTTTCACGCAGGCACATGAACACCAGCGGGTACGGGTTGCGGCGCAGCTTCCAGAAAGCGATCAGCGGGTTGACCACCAGGGCCACAAACAGCATGCAGCCGATCAGCACAGTGAGCAGGTGCAGGTAGCCCAGCAGGGCGCCAAAACCGGAGGTGGCGAGGGTCGCGCTGACCAGGCCGAAAATGCCCAATGGCGCGAAGCGAATCACCACACGCACGATCAAGGTCACGCCGTTGGACAAGTCATTGAGTACGGTGCGGGTGGTTTCGCCCGCATGGCGAACAGCAATGCCAAGGCCAATCGCCCAGGCCAGAACGCCGATGAAGTTGGCGTTCATCAGGGCGCTGACCGGGTTGTCCACCGCGCTCAACAGCAGGCTTTGCAAGACCTCGCTGATGCCCCCGGGAGCGGACACGGTGATGTCTTCGGTGAGCAGAATCAGGCTGGACGGGAACAGCGTGCTGGCGATCACGGCGACAACTGCTGCGGCAAACGTACCGATCAAATACAGCACCAGGATTGGGCGGATGTGGGTGACTTGCCCTTGTTTGTGGTTGGCAATCGAGGCCATGACCAGCACAAACACCAAAATCGGCGCCACGGCTTTCAGGGCGCTGACGAACACCTTGCCGACAAAGGCCACCGAGAGTGCCGCAGCAGGTGCCAGCCAGGCCAGCAAAATGCCGGCAATCAGACCGATGACAATTTGGGTCACCAGGCTGGTGCGTTTGAGCGTTTGCAGCAGGGTAGGTGGAGCATCAGTCATAGGAGTGTCTCTAGTTGTTGTGGGTGGCGCATTCAAAGACTCTGGCGTTGACTCAATCTTTAGCCGGCTGGCAATAACAACCAGCAGCCGCGCTTAAACGTGTTGAGTTAAGCAGAGTAGGGGGCGGATTCAGTCATGCGTGCTGAGCACGCTTGTCTGACTAAGGTCAGAACGGGGGGCGGACTTTACCATACAGAAGTAGGAGCTTTCCTACGTAAGGGCGATCTGCCGCACCTTAGCGCGTAGGTCTATGGGCCAACTCCCCATCATGCAGAAGCATTCTGTTACCATTGCGCATCCCCCACTTTCTTTAAATCAGCGGGCCTTTCGGGCTTTCGCTGGCGTTGTCGTCTTTGGAGTTATTCATGCTGTTGCCCATCCTGCTGCTATCTGCGGCCGGTTTCACCGTGCTCACCACCGAGTTCATTATTGTCGGACTGTTGCCCGCGATCGCCCGTGACCTTGAGGTCAGCGTGTCGCAGGCCGGTTTGCTGGTCACGTTGTTCGCTTTCACCGTGGCAGCGCTGGGGCCGTTTTTGACGGCCTACTTCGCCCGCTTTGAGCGCAAGCGCCTGTTTATCGGCATTTTGCTGATGTTTGCCTTTGCCAATACTGTGGCCGCGCTGGCGCCGAATATTTGGGTCATGGCGTTTGCGCGGTTGCTGCCTGCGCTGGGCTTGCCGGTGTTTTGGGCGCTGGCCAGCGAAACCGCCGTCAACATTGTCGGCCCTGAGTACGCGGGCCGGGCGATTGCGAAGATCGGCTTCGGGATTGTCTGTGCGACGGTGTTTGGTATCCCGGTCGGGACGTTGATCTCGGATGCCTGGGGCTGGCGCAGTGCGTTCGCAATTCTGGCCGTGATCGCCCTGGCCAAGGCCTTGCTGCTGTGGGTGTATTTACCGGCAGTCAAAGGCGTCAAAGAGGGCGTCACCTTGCGTTCACAGTTTGGCCTGCTGCGCAGCCCGCTGATGATCGGGCATATCGTGCTGTCAGTGCTGGTGTTCAGCGGCATGTTCACGGCCTACACCTATCTGGCCGATATCCTGGAGCGCCTGGCCGGGTTTGACGGCACGCTGGTGGGGTGGTGCCTGATGGGCTTTGGCGCTGTTGGCCTGATTGGCAATTCGCTGGGCGGGCGCATGGTAGACCGCCATCCGCTGATTGCGTCGATGGTGTTTTGCGCGTTTATGATTGGCGGCATGGTGGCGCTGGTGCCGAGCATTCACTCCACGCTGGGGCTGGCGGCCGCGATGGGTGTTTGGGGGGTGACCCAGGCAGCGCTGTTTCTGGTCAGCCATGTTCGGCTGATGAAAGCCGCGCCGCAGGCACCGGCCTTTGCCGCATCATTGAACATTGCCGGGGCTAACCTGGGGATCGGCCTTGGCGCGCTGTTTGGCGGGCATGTGATTGATACCTACGGGCTGGGCAGCCTGGGCTTCGCCGGCGCCGGTTTTATTCTGGTATCGATCATCCTTGCATCGCTGCTAATGGCGATGAAGCCGCGGGCGGCCTGCGCCTGATCAGCGGCTTTCAGTAAACAGCTCCCGTCGCGCCCCCTCGGTAATCGCCACGATGCCGGGGTGGAGGATCTTGCGCTCGACGGTAATGGCATAAAACGATTCGGTGACGGCCTCGGTCTGGCCGATCAGCTCAACGTCAAATTGGCGCATGACCTCGTCGGCGATCACGCTGGGTGCGATAAACACGCCGGTGCCTGATTGGCCAAACGCCTGCATCAGCGCGCTGTCATCGAATTCACCGACAATCCTAGGCTGGATTTTCAGTTCGGCCAGCCAGCGCAACAGGCGCGTGCGGATCACTGTTTCCGGGCCCGGGATCAGCATGGGTGCGTCTTGCAGGCTCTGCGGGAAGTGTTCTGCATACGCTTGGGCGAGGCTTGCGGTGGCAAAAAAACTGATTCCACATTCGCCAAGCTTTTGGCTTAGGCCTTTAATGTCTAGATGAGAAGGCATCGGGCTGTCGGAAATGACCAAATCAAGCCGTTGAATCGCCAGATCTGCCAGCAACCGGTCGAGCTTGTCTTCGCGGCAGGTAATGCGAACGGGTTTGTCCAGCTCCATGGTCGGGGCGATCAGCCGATACACAATCGACTTGGGCACCACATCAGCAACCCCGACCCGCAAGATCAATTGTTGCTCTTTGGGCGCCATGCGCAGCATGCTTTCCAGCTCGGCGCCCACCTGGAAGATCTGTTCGGCATAGGGCAACACCTGGCGCCCGGTTTCGGTCAGCTCCAGTTGGCGCCCGACCCGTCGAAACAAGGGCAGGCCGTAGGTGTCTTCCAGCAGGCTGATTTGCCCGCTGATGGTTTGTGCGGTCAGGTTCAATTGCTCGCAGGCGCGCACGATGCTGCCGGTTTTGGCAACGACCCAAAAGTAATGGAGTTGGCGGTAATTGAGCATATGATTGGCAACACTTCGTAAAAATCGAAGTATAACGCTTAAAAATACGAATTTTCCTGAAGTGTCTAGCTCTCTAAAATCGCGCGTTATTCGCAGGCCACGTTGCTGGCCGCAGGTTTAAAGAGGACATGTCACGATGAAGATTCAAAAAGCAGGTTATGCCGCGCTGTTGGCGTCCACCTTATTGCTGATAGGCGGTTGTGATCAGGCAGAAAAAGCCGCGCAGCAGATGCTCAGCAAAACCGCTGAGGCTGCCAAGCAGGCCATTGATGACACCCACAAGGCGGCTGAGCAGGCGCTCAACGACGCAACCGGCGGGCGCTTGATTGAACAGCAGCCACCGGCTGAAGAAAATAAAGAAACATCGCACACTATTTAAGTTGTCTTACAGAAGGGTCAGAACACACCTATGGAATACCTTTTAGAACTGGCGGTCAGCCCTACGGCCTGGATTGCACTGGCCACGCTGATCGTGATGGAAGTGGTACTCGGGATCGACAACCTGATCTTTATCTCGATCTTGACCAACAAGCTGCCTGAGCAATTTCGTACCAAGGCCCGCCGTATCGGTATCGGCCTGGCGCTGATCCTGCGCCTGGGCTTGCTTAGCACCATCGCTTACATCGTGCAGTTGACCACGCCGGTATTCGAAGTCTTGGGGCAGGCGTTCTCCTGGAAGGACATGATTCTGATCGCCGGTGGCCTGTTCCTGGTCTGGAAAGCTACCAGTGAAATTCACCACAACATGACCCCTGACGCCGAGGACAAGGCCGAGAGCGTGTCGTCCAAAGTAGCTGTAGGTTTTGCCGCTGCGATCGGTCAGATCCTGATGCTGGACCTGGTGTTCTCCATCGACAGTATCGTGACGGCGGTCGGTATGACCGAGCACTTGCCGATCATGGTGATTGCGGTCGTGGTGGCGGTGATGGTGATGTTGCTGGCTTCGGAGCCTCTGGCCAAGTTCATCAACGAAAACCCGACTGTGGTGATGCTGGCGCTGGCGTTCCTGATCATGATCGGCATGACCCTGATCGCAGAAGGTTTTGGCGCTCATGTACCAAAAGGCTACGTGTATGCGGCGATGGCGTTCTCCGCCACCGTAGAAACCCTGAACATTCTCGCGCGTCGCGCTCGGGAAAAACGTCAGGCTGTCGTGACCAAGTAAGCGCAGGCTGCCACTTAAAAACCGTCCATCCTTGTCAGGGTGGACGGTTTTTTTGCATTTAGTGCGCGTTGGCGGTGGTAGCGGCCGGTTGGGCGGGCTTTTGCTTGGGTTCTGGCTGGGGTTGCGGATGATGATGACGGCTGATGCGCATCAGGCCCCAGAGCATGGCGGCGGCAACGGCCAGCCACCCGGTGATCAGCAAGATAATGGTCAATGTCGGGCTCATAAGTGCCTCCTTTGCCCACGACGGGCATAAACACACTTCAGATGACAGTCTAGCTTGAGCAGTGTTTCAGTCTATTGACCAAAGGTCGTGCTGCACCAACTGATTGGCTCTATGTAGGACCTTTCACTGTGCTTTAAGGCTATACCAGACCCTGTTGGCGCCCTATGATCGTCGACCATGGCAGACCTTGCGGTCTGGCGTTCATTCAAAGCGAGGGCGTATGCAGGGACTGAGTGGATTGAAAGGGCTGCGTCTGTGGCTGCTGGCCGCATTGGCGGTGACTGTTGTGGGGTGTGCCAGTGTTGACCAGGCGCAAATGCGTCACCTGCCAGAGCGGGTTGAGCTTAACGGCGTGCCCTTTTTTCGCGGTAACGCCCATCAAAGCGGCCCGCAGGTGCTGGCCAGCATGCTGGGTGAGCAGCGCATCAGAATCACCCCGGGCCTTTTGACCAAACCACTCAAACTGCAAGAGGCCGAAGCTTCGTTGCAAAGCAATATGGAGCAACTGGCCGGGCAATACGGGCTGATGGTGTACCGGCTGGATCCTGCGCTCACAGCGCTGTTGACCCAGGTTGCCGCAGGCTACCCGGTGATGGTGCGCTTTATGGAGGGGCGAGTCTGGAGCGAACCGCGTTATGCAGTGCTGGCGGGCTATGACCGCAACAAACAAACCGTATTGTTGCGTGCGGGCATGGATCGGCGCCGGGTCATGGACTTCAGCAAGTTTGAATCCAGCTGGAAAGATGCCGGCAGCTGGGCCGTGCTGATTTTGGCCCCGGACCAACTGCCGGTGAATGTCGACAAAGAACGCTGGTTAAAGGCGGCTAACGACCTGTCCCGCTTGGGCCAGGAGCAAGCAGCGAGCAAAGCCATCAAAGCCCTGCAATAGCCAAATACCCTGTAGGAGCGAGCTTGCCTCGCGATCTTTTGATCTTTTAAAAGATCGCGAGACAAGCTCGCTCCTACAGGGTGTGGCGTACACAAGCCCTGTAGTCGCTGACGAGGCACGAAGGCTGCGATCGGCAGCGCAGCGGCCGCAAACCCTCCCGCTCGGTACAACGGCCAAAATCAAAAGATCGCGAGCCCTTGGTTTAGCCCGTTAAAACCCGAACTTGTCACGCAAGCTGTAATACCAGGCACCCAACGCCGTCAGCGGTGTACGCAACAATTGCCCGCCGGGGAAAGGGTAGTGCGGCAAGTCAGCAAACGCATCAAAGCGCTCAGCCTGCCCGCGCAGCGCTTCGGCCAGCACCTTGCCCGCCAGGTGCGTATACGTCACCCCGTGCCCGCTGCAACCTTGGGAGTAATAGATGTTGTCGCCAATGCGCCCAACCTGCGGCAAACGGGACAGCGTCAGCAGGAAGTTGCCTGTCCATGCGTAATCAATTTTTACGTCCTTGAGCTGCGGGAACGCCTTGAGCATCTTCGGCCGAATAATCGCTTCAATGTTGGCCGGATCGCGCGCGCCATACACCACACCACCACCAAAGATCAGGCGCTTGTCGCCGGACAGGCGATAGTAGTCGAGCAAATAGTTACAGTCCTCGACGCAGTAATCCTGAGGCAGCAGCGTTTTGGCCAACTCCTCGCTCAGCGGTTCAGTGGTAATGACCTGCGTGCCACACGGCATGGACTTGGACGCCAGCTCAGGCACCAGATTGCCCAGATACGCGTTGCCCGCCACGATAATGAACTTGGCGCGGACCTTGCCCTGTGGCGTATGCACCACCGGGTTGGCACCTCGCTCGATGCGCACAGCGGGCGACTGCTCGTAAATCGTGCCCCCAAGGGATTCGACCGCTGCCGCTTCGCCCAACGCCAGATTCAGAGGGTGGATATGCCCGCCGCTCATGTCCAGCAGGCCGCCCTGGTAGAGGTCACAAGCAACCACTTCACCAATCCGGCGCTTGTCGAGCAACTCTAGTTGCGTATTGCCGTAGCGCTCCCACAGCTTCTTCTGTGCTTCGAGGTGACCCATTTGCTTGCTGGTGATCGCGGCAAACACACCACCGTCTTTTAAATCGCACTGGATCTGATACTTGGCAACGCGGTCACGAATAATCTTGCCGCCTTCGAAGGCCATCTGGCCTAACAGCTGGGCTTGCTTGGCGCCGACCGTGCGTTCAATCACATCAATGTCGCGGCTATAACTGTTAACGATCTGGCCGCCGTTACGTCCTGACGCGCCAAAACCTACTTTGGCCGCCTCAAGCACAGTGACCTTAAAGCCGTGCTCCAGCAGAAACAGAGCACTCGACAGTCCGGTATAACCGGCGCCGATCACACAGACATCCGTTTCAACCTCATCCTGCAGGGCAGGGCGCTCCGGCGCCGGGTTAGCCGAAGCCGCATAGTAGGACTGGGGATAAGGTGTGTTCGCCATTCTGCAACCTCTGTTTTATATTTTTTACGAGTGCGCCCGATGCTACCTCAGTTGAAATTCGCCCGCCAGCCAGCGCCAACTGAGTATTTTCGGGGTGAAAATAAAAATTTCGACTATTCATGGGGTTAGCTGCAAAAAAGGTGTTGACACCCCTCCGCAAATCTATAGAATGCGACCCCACAGCAGGCACGTAGCTCAGTTGGTTAGAGCACCACCTTGACATGGTGGGGGTCGTTGGTTCGAGTCCAATCGCGCCTACCAAACAAAATCCGCTCTGCTGGGCGGTCTAGAAGGGCTCACCGAAAGGTGGGCCCTTTTTTGTTGTCTAAAATTTAGCGTCCTCCTTAAATGCATCAGGCTAGCCGATAGCTCAAGGGTTGTTATGTGGCTCTGATGCTATACAGATTCTGTCCTTGTCGACGTGATCAAACCATTTATCCCTTAATTAGAGCTCGGCAGGTGCGTTATGGGCTTGGCATTCGGGTCAAAGTTTTTTCGGGTTAAGTGCTGCCCGGTTTGCATTTTGGGGTGAGTCTGCTTGGTGGCGGGGTATGTTTGAGTGGGTGTAATTCGCGGCTCATATTGAGCGACAATTTATGGCAAGTAATTGCTTTAGAAGGTAAGGCGGGTGGTCTTCTTATAGCTAATTACTCTGGATTCTACGTGGGGGGGGGCAAAGTTGGCCGCTAAGCGACCTGAGGCGAAATCTGTGCGCAGGTTGGTAGGTAGTTGTCTGTGGTCTGGTGCGCTGGAGGGCTCACCGTGCGCTGCTACAATAAATGGAGGTCAAAAAAATTTATGCCAAACAGGTGGCGGTATCCGCGATGGCTGATGTTCATTTGAGCTGGAGGCTGCGGTAATCAAAGTTTTTTAGTCTTTTCAAATGATTGTGGTCGAATTGTTCTAAGTATGCGGGCGTTAACGTGAGATGGAGAGGGTGGTACAACAATTGCTCAAGTGGCTATCCGTCAGTCAGGTATCGTTTTTTGTGGCGCACTAGAAAGGTTGTGAAGTTATTGCATGGCTTAAAAAACTTGTCGTGAGGCCTTCAATTGGTGGGTTCAAGCGAGCGGGATGCGTTTGGTGATTGTTTGATCTTGATTGTGTCGGTAATGAAAAACCAAAAACGCCAAAAAAATGACGATGCCAGTTGTTTTAACTTGGTGATGCAGCTTTTTTTGCTGGATTATCCAAAATATTGACGATATCATTTTGGTGGCTTATCTTGATGTATATAAAGTGGCGTTGCGGATGTCCTTTTTAGAAAGTCAGCGTCACGGGAAATGTCTATGACTCGTACAGATGACATATCGAATCTTTTTGGTCGATTCGGAGCAAGTGCTGAGAGTTATCACGAGTTCGATAGTCAGGTCGATTTCAAAGAGGCTCAGTCGGCTCAGGAGCAGGAAGAAATGCCGTCTGGCTCAGAGCTTGCCCCCGTTCCTGGTAACGTCCCACTTGATCCTGTAGCTGAAGTGCTCGAAGAGCTTATCGAGCCTGTGCAGGTTGACGTGCACTCCTCGCTGCATGAAGTATCTTCAGTATCGTCTGCTCCTATCGTAGTGGGCGATTGCTTGCCGGTTGTTGAGGCTTGTCTCGCGTCTGAACTGCTTGAAGTTGAAGCCGCTGCATTACCAGTGCCGACTTCGAGTACTGCTGAGCCCACTGCGTTGGCAGAAGTTATTGATGCTGGTGATTGTTTTGAGGCGTCTGCTACAGGGGCTGAATTCGAGCAGTCAGTTGAGTTCCGAACGCCGCAGGAGCAGTCGTTTTCAGCAGTGACTTCTGTTACTGCGCCAAGCCAACTGCGTAATCTGTTGTCTGAAATCGCTCAGGAGCGACCGGCTATAGAGGCTGCTGGCCAACTGCTTGCGGCCGAAGAAGCGTCAGAATCCGGGCGCTCTGATGTGTTGCTGGTAGAACAAAAGCAGGCTTTGCCAGCAGTTCCTCCTGTCACTGCACCTGGCCAGTTGCGCAACCTGCTCGCTGAAGTAGTGCTGGCCCGTCAGGCAGAGGCACAACTCCTAGCTGAGGAAGCGTTGCGTCAAGCGGCAGCCCGTGGTCGTCCCGCCAAGTGCAAGGCGCACATTGTGGTGATGATTTCGCTCAAGGGTGGGGTCGGAAAGACCACTCTGAGTGCCGGTCTGGTCAGCAGTTTGCGGCTTAAGGGGGGGCGAGCGCTGGCAATCGATCTTGATCCGCAAAACGCGTTGCAATATCACCTAGGGGTCGAACACAGCGTGTCCGGTTTCGGTAGCTCCAGCATGGCAGGGCTCAACTGGAGCGAGAGGTGGCAACGCGCTTTTAACGATGCTTTGCTGTTGCCCTACGGCATATTGAGCGAAGACGAGCGGAGTTCACTGATTAAGGACATGACCGAAGACCGCCATTGGCTGGCTCGCCAATTAGACAGCATGAATCTGGATGAAAACGATGTAGTGGTGATCGATACAGCGACCGGCAACAACCTAGCATTGATGCAGGCCCTGGATGTGGCGGATGAAGTACTTGTTGTGACGACGGCTGATGCGTCGAGTTTCATCGCCCTGGATCAGATCGATGGCGTGTTGGGCGAGAGCGATGCTCGTCCGGCGTATTCACGTTGCAGCTACTTAGTCAATCAGTTCGATGCCAGCCGTGAGTTTTCACGGGATATGCTCCAGGTTCTTAAGCGACGCCTTGGGGCGCAGTTGATGGCGGTTATTTCCCTGGATCATACCTTGGGTGAAGCGCTTGCCTATGGACGAAACCCTTTTTCAACGGTTGAGCCTTCGCCGGCGTGTGAAGACGTGTTGAATCTCGCAAAACAGCTAAAGGCCAGATTCGAAGCTACACCTGTTCAAGGGATTGAAGGTTGATGATAACAACAACTCCAGAATCCGGAGCCCCGTCTACACGCACGCAGCGTTGGGCCCAGGCATTTTCTGATCGTATTGAGCGGTGGCCGACGGCATTACGTCGAACTCTGGGCATAGGTGTGACCCTCTTAAGCTGCTTGCTTGCCATCTTTATTATCATTACGCCTTTTGAGTTGTATGCGCAGTGCATCTTTGGTTTGGGCTGTTTCATGGTGGCGCTGATTTTGCGCAAGATCCCGGGTCGCCTTACGGTCCTGATCTTGATCGGCCTTTCATTGACGGCGTCGTTGCGCTACATGTATTGGCGCGTCACGTCGACCCTGGGCTTTGAGAGCTGGGTCGACATGGCCTTCGGTTATGGGTTGGTGCTGGCTGAACTATATGCGCTGGTTGTGTTGGTCTTCGGTTACTTGCAAACAGCCTGGCCATTGCGTCGTCAACCGGTTTTGATCAAGGGGCCGCCCAGCGAGTGGCCCGTTGTAGATGTATTTATCCCGTCATATAACGAATCTCTGGATATCGTAAAGCTGACGATCTTTGCAGCCCAAGCAATTGACTGGCCCAAGGACAAGCTTCGCGTGCATGTACTCGACGATGGTCGGCGTGAGGACTTCCGCGAGTTCTGCGCCCAGATCAATGTCAACTACATTACTCGTGACAACAACCGTCATGCCAAGGCTGGCAACCTTAACGAAGCTCTTAAAGTCACTAGTGGCGAATTTGTGGCATTTTTTGATGCTGACCACGTGCCAACACGCTCGTTCCTGCAAATCAGTATCGGCTGGTTTCTCAAGGACCCCAAGCTTGCGATGCTGCAGACGCCGCACTTTTTCTTTTCTCCGGATCCATTCGAGAAAAACCTCAACACCTTCCGCTCTGTACCCAACGAAGGTGAGCTGTTTTACGGCTTGGTGCAAGACGGAAACGATCTGTGGAACGCAACCTTCTTCTGTGGCTCTTGTGCAGTGCTGCGCCGTGAGCCATTGCTGGAAGTTGGTGGCGTGGCAGTAGAAACCGTAACTGAAGACGCCCACACAGCGTTGAAGCTCAACCGTGCCGGTTACAACACAGCTTATCTGGCTATTCCTCAAGCAGCCGGTTTGGCCACAGAGAGCCTGTCGCGACATATCAGCCAGCGGATTCGTTGGGCGCGAGGGATGGCGCAAATTTTTCGGACGGATAACCCGTTGTTCGGCAAGGGTCTCAAACTGGGGCAGCGCTTATGCTACCTCAACGCAATGTTGCACTTTTTCTATGGCTTGCCGCGGCTTGTGTTCCTGACTGCGCCACTGGCATATCTGTTTTTCGATGCTCAGATTTTCCATGCAACAGGGTTAATGATCACGGCGTATGCGTTGCCGCACATTTTTCATGCGAGTTTGACCAACTCGGCTATCCAAGGGCGTTACCGTCATTCGTTCTGGAACGAGGTGTATGAGACCGTCCTGGCCTGGTACATCATGGGTCCGGTACTGATGGCGCTCGTAAACCCAAAGTTCGGTGGTTTCAACGTTACCGACAAAGGCGGGATCATCGATCAAACTTTTTTCGACTGGAAGCTGGCCCGGCCTTATATCGTGCTTCTAGCGCTCAACGTTGCAGGCATGATTTTCGGTTTTGTGCAGCTTGCAACAGGCGATGAGGGTGCTGTTACGACCTTGCTGATTAACTTGGTTTGGACGGTCTATAACCTGATCATCACCAGCGCTGCCGTGGCGGTAGCCAGTGAAACCCGTCAGGTGCGTTCAGAGCCGCGGGTTGCAGCCGAGTTGCCGGCGTTGTTGACCTTGGACGATGGTCGTTCAATAGAGGGCGTCACTCAGGACTTTTCACAAAAGGGCATGGGATTGCGTTTGCCTGAAGGCTTTAGCGTGCCTCAAGGGGCGCGGGTCAAGCTTTCGTTGTATAGAGATGATCATCCCAGTGTGTTCCCGGCAAGCATTGTGTTCAGTCGCGGCTCCTTGCTCGGTCTGCAGTTTGATCACTTGACGTTGCGCCAGCAAAGCGAACTGATTCGTCTGACGTTTTCACGTGCTGATACCTGGGCTTCTACATGGGGGCATGGCCAAATCGATACTCCTCTGACTGCTTTGCGCGCTGTTACCCGCATTGGTTGGCGGGGTATTCATGCACTTTTTCAAGCCACGATCATGGAAGCACGACAGTTCTTTCAGCGTCGTCGTGTCGGCCCCTCCACTCCAGAAAACGTAATGGACAAATGATGAAATCAAAGTCTTTCGCTTTCAGTAATCTGCGCGACCCGCGTCGCACCCTGGCAGGCATTGCATGCGCCTGGCTGGCGTTGAGTGGCGGCACTGTATTCGCCGAAACTGCTGCTGCGCCTGCTACTTCAGTTGCGCCTGCAGTGGCCAGTCCGCAGGGCTACACCGTTACGCTCAAACAATTGGGACGAAATTATCCAATGACGTTGCGTGGTGTAGATTCGACGGACAGCGTCAGCTTCAATGTGCGCGCAGATTCTATTGTGACTGGCGCCAAGTTGAATTTGCAGTATTCGTATTCGCCTGCATTGCTGGCGGAGTTGTCGCAAATCAACGTGCTGATCAATGACGAGGTGGCAGCGAGCTTACCTTTGCCTAAAGACAAGGCCGGACAGCCCCAGCAGCAGACAATCGAAATTCCGGCGCATCTGATCACCGAATTCAATCGATTGAGTCTTCAGTTTATCGGCCACTACACCATGAGTTGCGAGGATCCTCAGCACACCAGTTTGTGGGCCAAGATAAACAACAGCACCAATTTGAGCCTTGATATATCGCCATTGGCATTACCCAACGATCTGTCGATTTTACCGCTGCCATTTTTTGACCGCCGTGACGCGTTGCCATTAAACCTGCCATTTGTATTTGCAGCTTCACCGGACAACACCACATTAGAGGCAGCTGGTGCGCTGTCGTCCTGGTTTGGTGCGCTGGCCAGTTACCGCGGTGCCCGGTTTTCGTCAACCTTTAACCAGATCCCAGCCAGCGGTAATGCCGTGGTTCTGCTTAGCGGACCGGGTGAGCTGCAACTGGATGGGGTGAGCTTGCCAGCAGCCAAGGGCCCTAGCATCAATATCATGACCAACCCCAATGACCCGAATGGCAAGTTATTGCTCATCACTGGTCGTGACAGCGCAGAAGTCAAGCGCGCAGCCACAGCGCTGGTCTTGGGAAGTCAGGCGTTGTCGGGCAACAGTGTGGTTATTGACAGCCTTGCAGTAGTGCAACCGCGCAAGCCTTACGATGCGCCAAACTGGTTGCCAACAGATCGCAAGGTCAAGCTCGGCGAACTTCTTCCCGAGCAGCAGTTTAATGTATCCGGTTACAATCCTGGCGATATCGTCGTGCCATTGAACTTTCCCCCTGACTTGTTTACTTGGCGAGATGATGGGGCCCCTCTGGACCTTAAATACCGTTACACACCGCAAGAGAAATCTAACAACTCGTCATTTATCATCAGCTTCAATGAAGCGTTGATTCAATCACAGAGCCTGCCATCAGAAGAAAAGCTCGACAGCAGTGTGTTGAGTTCGCTTAAAGCTAACAATGGCAATTTGGAGCGCGAGGCCAACGTGCGTTTGCCGCTGAACTCGGTGGCACTGCAATCACGCCTGCAACTGCGCTACATGTTTGATTACATCAAGCAGGGCGAATGCCGCGACATCATCATCGACAACATGCGCGGCTCCATCGACCCCGAGTCGACTCTGGACTTGACCGGTTACGACCATTTCATCGCGATGCCTAACTTGGGCGTGTTCAAAGACGCCGGCTTCCCGTTCACCCGCATGGCTGACCTGTCAGAAACTGCGGTGGTGCTGCCTGATCACCCAGGCGTTGCCGAACTGAATGCGTTCCTGACCGTGCTCGGCCGTTTTGGCCAATCCACCGGTTACCCGGCGGTTGGCGTGCAAGTGATTGAAGCCGACAAAGTGGCGGGCGCCGCAGATAAAGACCTGCTGGTGTTTGCCTCGGGCAACAACCAGCCGTTGCTGTCTCTATGGGCCGATCGCCTGCCGGCTTACGATGCTAATGGCCAGCAGAAATTCCATCTGTCTGACCTGCCGATGCGCGTGCGCGACTGGTTCAGCCCGGATCCGGAAGCCAACTTGCGTAAAACCAAGCTGGCGATGGCGTTCTCTGGTGGTGCGCGCAGCACTTACCTGACGGGCTTTGAGTCGCCGCTCAAGAGCGGTCGCAGTGTGGTGGTGATCGCAGGGGGCGGCCCTGACGGCCTGGCCGATGCGACCAATGCCCTGATTGGCGGGGAGGATTACAACCAGTCGGTCCAGGGTAGCCTGGTGGTGGTTCGCGATAAAGCCGTGGAGGCGCTGGTAGCTGACGAGGATTACTACGTCGGCAACCTAGGCACGATCAAATACCTGCAATGGTTGATGTCGCGCCACGTGCTGTGGGTGCTGGTGCTGACTGGCCTGGGCGTGGTGGTGCTCAGCGGGCTGGCTTACCTGGCATTGCGTGCACGTGCCAACAAACGGTTAGGTGACTGATCTGCCATGAAGGTTATTTCCAGCTCTGCATTGAACTCACTTTTGCGCAGTAGACGCACCGTATTCTCTTGGCTGGGCGGTCTTCTTGCTGCCGTTAGCTTGAGTCCTGCTTTGGCAGGTAATTCAGTGTGCAAGAATGAAAGTTGGCCATTGTGGCAAGCCTATGCAGCACGTTATGTGCAGGATGATGGGCGGATGCTCGAGTCAAGCGTCGAGCCCAATCACAGCACCTCTGAAGGGCAATCCTATGGAATGCTGTTTGCCTTGGTTGCGAATGATCCTCAAAGATTTGAGTCACTGTGGAAATGGACAACTGCCAATTTGGCAGGTGCTGACATAAATATCCGTTTGCCAGGATGGTTGTGGGGGCGTGGAAAGGATGAACAGTGGCAATTGCAGGACGCCAATTCAGCCTCTGATGCCGACTTGTGGATGGCTTATTCATTGCTCGAAGCTGCCAGGGTATGGCAGCGTCCGGATTATCACGATGATGCTCTGCGCTTGCTGAAAACTATTGAGTCGAAGTTGGTGATGAGTCTTCCTGGGCTGGGCAAAATGGTGATTCCCGGCCCTGAGGGGTTTGTCCAGCCTGATCATCTTTGGCGTCTTAACGCCAGTTATTTGCCGATTCCACTTTTGCGCCGCCTCGCCAAAGAAGCACCGAACGGTCCGTGGAAAGAGGTTGCCGAAAACACCGTGAAAATGGTTAAGGCCTCGAGTCCTGAAGGCTATGTTGCTGACTGGGTCGGTTATAGGGCAACAGGGCCGAAAGAAGGCCTGTTTGTCGTCGATCCGGTCAAGGGTGACATCGGTAGCTATGACGCAATCCGAGTCTACTTGTGGGCCGGTATGACCCCTAAGTCTGATCCGCTGGCGGGGCCACTCCTGTCTAGCCTCAACGGAATGTCTCTTGGTACGGGGTCAACAGGTTTCCCACCTGAGAATGTTCAGACCCAGAGCGGGGCACTCAAGGGGCAAGGGCCTTTCGGGTTTTCTGCGGCGTTGATCCCCTATTTTGAAGCGAAGGGGCAACCCTGGTTAGCGGATATACAGCGGCGTCGAGTAGAAGAGTCGCTAAACGCCGCGTTGCTTAACGGTGGAAACTCAGGCAGCGAACCGTTGTATTACAACACTATGCTTAGCCTGTTCGCGCTTGGATGGGCAGAAAAGCGTTATCAGTTTCGTGATGATGGAACATTAAAAATGTCTTGGGAGACGCCATGCGTTCGCGCAGAAACTCGCTAGTTATCGGCCTAATGACTGCTGTTATTGGCGCAACGGCCCATGCTGAAAACAGTGATGTGCAAAAAGTGTTGATCGAGCAGGGTCAATACTGGCAAGCGCGCTCTGATGCCCCACGCGCTGCTGAGGCGTGGGAGAAAGTACTACGACTTGATGCCAAGCAAGTGGACGCACTGTATGGCATGGGGCTGGTCTCTCTCAAAATGAACAAGCCTGAGCAGGCGAAACAATACCTTACCCGTTTGCAGGCATTGTCGCCCCGGCCTTGGCTAGCAGCGCAGCTTGAGCAGGATATTGCCCTTACTGATCCGAAAAATATTGCATTGCTCGCTGAAGCGCGACGCTTTGCTGATAGTGATCAGCGTGATCAGGCAACCGAAACGTTCCGAAAGCTTTTTGCAGGGCGAACCCCAGAGGGGCAAGTCGGACGAGAGTATTACACTAACCTGGCTTTCAATCCGACCGGTTGGCCCGAAGCGCGCAAAGGTTTTGAGCGTTTGTTGCGTGAAACGCCAGACGAGCCGATTCTAGCGCTATTTTATGCCAAGCACCTTGTTCGCCATGAAGACAGTCGAGCTGAGGGGATTCGGGCATTAGCGAAACTCTCGACTCGAGTGGACATTGGCGGTGATGCGGATGAAAGCTGGCGTCTCGCATTGGTCTGGATGGGGCCGCCGAACGCAGTACAAGTGCCTCTTTTCGAGCAATTTCTGAAAGTCCATCCTGATGATCAGGGGATTCGCGATTTATTAAACAAAGGCAAGTCTCAATCCGTCGCAGCAAGCCGGCCCGTGGCTTGGCAACCGGATCCATTGGTTGCGCGTGGATTACAGGCGCTTGAAAAGAACGATCAGGCTAGTGCAGAGCAAGCTTTTTCTGCTCGTTTGAAAAATAAATCTAACGACCCCGACGCACTTGGCGGCATGGGAGTGGTTCGCCAGCAACAGAATCGTCTTGCTGAGTCTGAGCAACTGCTCAACCGAGCTATTGCCAATGGTGGCTCACGCTGGAAACCGGCACTCGACAACGTGCGCTACTGGGCATTGCTTCAACAGGCGCGGGGCGAGGCGAAGAACCAGCCTGCAAAGGCTCAGCAAAGCATTGCACAAGCGATGCGCCTTAACCCCAAGGGGTTTGAGGCGCGGTTGGCGCTAGCAGATGTACAAGCTCAAAACGGCCAGCTGGATGCCGCGCAGTCCAACTACCGTCAGGTTTTGGCCTCGCAGCGTGGTAATGCCCAGGCTGTGCAGGGCTTGGTGAATGTGCTATCGCAATCAGGCCAGGCTGATGAAGCGCTGCGCCTGCTTGATACCCTGACTCCCGCCCAGCAGGCTGAGGTTGGCGGGGGAGGGCGTTTGCGTGCACTGCGGTCTACTCAGAAGGCAAAAATTGCCGAGCAACGAGGTGACACTCGCGGGGCACAACAAGCTCTGTTGCAAGCGGTCAACGATGACCCTGATAACGTATGGACCCGGTTTGACCTGGCAAGGCTTTACCTTAAGACCGGCGAACCTCAGAAAGCGCGTGATCTGATCGACAGTTACCTCAAGGCGCACCCGACAGATGTCGATGCACTCTACACCAGTGCTTTGTTGTCTGTTGAGATGGAGCAGTGGGATGCCGCGCAAGCTGCTATCAGCCGAATCCCGGTTGGTCGTCGCACTGCTGATATGAACGAGTTGGCTGATCAGATAACGCTGACAGTGCAGATCAAGATTGCAGCTGCGATGGCTCGTCGGGGCCAGAGACAAGAAGCGCTGGCTTTGCTTGACCGCTTGCAACCAATGGCCACCCGCAGCCCTGATCGCATGGCAACTTTGGCTTCCGCTTATGTGGATGCGGGAGACTCGCAGCGGGCGTTGACCATGATGCGTGACGTCATCAATCAGACGCCAACCCCGTCTGCCGATCTCATGCTGCAGTATGCCAACCTGCTGCTGAAAACCGGCAATGATGCGCAGGTCAACTCAATCCTGCGTGGTTTACAAAACCAGCGTATGAGTGTTGCCACCCGCAAACGCTACGATGATGTGCTTTATCAATATCGGATTCGCCAAGCTGATTTGCTGCGCGAAGCGGGTGACCTGGCGGGTGCTTACGAGACCCTCGCGCCGGCTCTGGCCTCGCGTCCCGATGATGTCGGTGCTGTTTCAGCCCTGGCCCGTATGTACGCCACCAGCGGTGACAATGCCAAAGCTTTCGAGTTATACAAGCCTTTGTTGCAGCGTCAGCCCAATGATCCGCAGATGCTCCTCAATGCGGCCGATGCAGCTGTATTGGCGCATGACAACGGTTATGCCGAACGGGCTCTGGAGCAGTATGAGAAGCTGCAAAACTTCGATCCGCAGTCATTGGAGCAGGCGGCACGTATTTATCGCAGCATGGGTAAAAGCAGTAAGGCAACCGATTTGCTACGCAAAGCCGTAGGCATTGAGCAGAGCGAGCAAAAACGTAGCCTGGCGTCTCAGATGGCAACGTCCAATACACCTGGTAACCCTTTTGCTGGCACATCTTCGCAGCGTTTTAAAGAGGGGCGCGCAGCGCTGGATACTATCCCTGCGCCGACGCAGGCGCTTCTGGAGTCCTCCTCATATACGTCGTCCAGTTCAGTGCCGTTACCGGCGGACCTGTATGCCGACCCGTTAACACGCAGCAGGGCGCCGGCAGGCTCGACAGTTGCTGTGGTCCCTGGTGTTCGTCTGGGCGGCGATACAGCTAACCCATTTGCGCCTTCAGGGACGGTCAACGTTGCTGTAGAGCAAGTCAGCTCTGCTCAGCGCGCTTTGGACAGTATCCTGCAGGAACGCAGTGGATACGTTACCCAAGGCGTTACGATCCGCAGCAATGACAGTGAATCCGGCTTGAGTAAGCTAACAGACGTCGAAGCGCCTCTTGAGGTGAATATTCCGGTCGGGGATGATCGTTACTCTGTTCGCGTAACCCCTGTTTCACTGACTGCCGGCCGAGTAGGCACTGATGCTGCCGAGCGTTTTGGCAGCGGTGGCGAATCGGCCGACGGTATTGGCTCGCAGCGCGATCAGGGTGTGGGTGTGAGTGTGGGCTACGCGCGCCCGGATGAAGGCATCAAAGCCGATATCGGGACCACTCCAATGGGCTTCAAGTACAGCACGATGGCTGGTGGTGTTAGCGTCGATCGCCCGCTTGAGAGCAACTCTAATGTTCGATACGGCGTCAACGTCTCTCGGCGCCCTGTCGTCGATAGTGTGACCTCATTTGCCGGTACTACTGATGGCCGGACGGGGCAGTCATGGGGTGGGGTTACAGCCAACGGCGGGCGCGGGCAGTTGAGCTATGACGACCAGGAAGTCGGTGCCTATGGCTATGGTTCGTGGCACAAGCTGGTTGGACACAATGTTGAATCCAACAGTCGCACGGAATTGGGCGGCGGAGTGTACTGGTATCTGCAAAATGTCGAAGACTCCAAGCTGACTCTCGGCTTAAGTGCTACCAGTTTGAGTTTTGAAAACAATCAGGATTTTTTTACATATGGGCATGGTGGCTATTTCAGCCCCCAGAGTTACTTTGCTCTCGGTGTACCGGTCACATGGTCTCAGCGTAATGACCGTTTGACTTATCAGCTAAAAGGTTCGGTGGGTGTTCAACACTTTGAACAAGATGCTGCGGACTACTTCCCGAATGACAAGAATCTGCAAGCAGCCAGCGGCAAGCGCTATTCAGGCCAGAACAAAACCGGCATCGGCTACAGTTTGAGTGCGGCTGGGGAATACAAGTTCGGCTCAAACTTTTTCCTGGGTGGCAACCTGGGACTGGATAACGCGCAAGACTATAAGCAATACACAGGCGCACTGTACCTGCGCTACATGTTTGAGGACATGAATGGTGCGATGGAACTACCGGTAAGTCCTTACCGTTCCCCTTATTCAAATTAATTATCTGGAGCCTTCAATGCCTTCTTCTGTTCTTGCTGGTATGACCTTATTGGTGCTTGGAGAAAGCCACATGAGTCTGGCGGACCATTTGATGGAGCCGTTGCATGCCAACTTGACCCAGCAGGGTGCTAATGTGCATTCGATTGGTGCCTGCGGTGCCAGTGCCGGGGATTGGCTGGTCACGAAAAAAGTCGATTGCGGTGCCGAAGAAAAAGGCAATAGCAAAATAGTGATCAAGGGACGCGATGCGACGACAACCCCTATCAAGGACTTGATTGCTGCTGACAAGCCTGATCTGGTAGTGCTGGTGATTGGAGATACGATGGCTTCCTATGACAACCCGGTTTTTCCGAAGGCCTGGGCATGGCAGAACGTTTCAAATTTGGTCAAAGAAATTACAGCGAACGGTGCCAAGTGCGCATGGGTAGGTCCTGCATGGGGTAAGGAGGGCGGCCAGTACAAAAAGAACGATCCACGCACCAAGCTGATGTCGGCATTTCTGGCGTCCAACGTTGCACCGTGCACTTATATCGACTCGTTGCAGTTCTCCAAGCCCGGTCAATGGGTCACTACAGATGGGCAGCATTTTACTGTGGCCGGTTATAAGTCCTGGGCTAATGCAATTGGTGAGGCGTTGGGCAAATTACCCGCGGACGCTGTCGGCAATAAAGGGGCTAAATAGTGACTCGTTTATTTCCCATGTTTACCACTATTGCAGCGATGGGGGTCAGTACGACGCTAATGGCTGCAGAGTTCGCCCTGTATCCGACAGGGCCAAGTGCAGACTCGGCATTCATACGCTTCGTCAACGCCAGCCCTGCGCCGCTGGAGGTGGTTGCTCAGCCTGGGCAGGCGCCGCTGCGTCTGGAGACGGCGCAGCCGGTGTCGCTGTTGTTTCCCGTGGACTCCAGCAAACCGATCAAGGGCACGCTGGTCAGTGGCGGGCAGAAGTTGCCCATCGATTTGAAGATCGAGCCCAGTGAATTTGTGACGGTGTTTGCAGTACCTGATGGTGCGGGTATTCAGCAGGCGGTGGTGCGCGAACCCGAGAATGACTTCAACGCTTTAAAGGCCTCGCTGGCGTTTTTTAACGTTGATGCGTCGTGTGCCGATGCCGCGCTGCTTGCTGCGGGCCGCAACGCTGAGTTGTTCAAGTCTGTCCCGGTCAACACCGCCCAGCGCCGCCTGATCAATCCGGTGCAATTGTCGGTGCAACTGGTGTGCGCGAATGCCAATGTCGGCGCTGCGCTGGATCTGGGCCAACTCAAGGCGGGCGAGCGTTACAGCGTGATGTTGGTGCCGTCTGCCAACGGGCCGCGGTTGTTGCACGCAACGGACACTCTATCCCACTGATCGGATTCTGCCGCCGCCATGGTCTTCGCCTCTCTCGAGTTTCTGACGTTATTTCTGCCAGCGTTCCTGCTCATCTATGCGCTGGGCAAGCCGCAGTGGCGTAACGTTATTTTGTTGATCGGCAGCTGGTTGTTTTACGGCTGGCTGAACCCGATGTTTCTCGCGTTGCACATGGCGTTGACCGTGGTCGCGTGGGTCGGCGGGCTGCTGATTGACCGCTCGCGGGAAGATTCGAAGGGCCGTGTGCGGTTGTTGGTCGCCCTGATCGTGTTCAACACCGCCGTGCTCTGCTGGTACAAGTACGCGAACATCCTTGCGGCCACCTGGATGGAGTGGATCACCTATCCGGGTGCCATGCCGCTGGAATGGCAGCGCGTGGCGCTGCCTGCCGGGCTGTCGTTTATCGTGCTGCAGGCGATCTCTTATCTGGTGGATGTGCACCGCAAAACCGTGCCGGTCGAGCGCAGCTTTGTGAACTACGCCACCTACATTTCGATGTTCGGCCACTCGATTGCAGGGCCGATTATTCGTTACGACTGGGTGCGCCGCGAGCTAGTCAAGCGTTACTTCGACTGGCAGAACTTCTCGCTGGGTGCCCGCCGTTTCATGATCGGCATGTGCATGAAAGTGCTGGTGGCCGACACCCTGTCGCCGTTGGTGGACGTGGCGTTTCATCTGGACAGCCCGTCCTTTGTCGATGCCTGGATCGGCTGCCTGGCGTACTCGCTGCAACTGTTTTTCGACTTTGCCGGCTACAGCGCTATGGCCATCGGTCTGGGCTTGATGCTGGGCTTTCACTTCCCGGAAAACTTCAATCAGCCGTACCTGGCCCGAAGCATTCAAGACTTCTGGCGCCGCTGGCACATGTCGCTGTCCAGCTGGTTGCGCGACTACCTGTACATCGCCTTGGGTGGCAACCGCAATGGCGCCTGGAAAACCTATCGCAACCTGTTCCTGACCATGGCCATCGCCGGTCTGTGGCATGGCGGCGACAGCTGGAATTACCTGCTGTGGGGCGCTGCGCACGGTATTGCATTGTGTGTGGACCGCCTGTGGTCACGCTCGACCTTGCCGAGTATTCCGCCGGTGCTGGCGCACACCTTGACCCTGTTGTTTGTGTTTATGGCCTGGACGCTGTTCCGCGCGCCGGACTTCCATTCGGCGTTGAACATGTACGCGGGGCAGATTGGTTTGCACGACTTTGCACTGGGCGACGCGCTGGCCGTGACCCTGCGTTCGGCCCATGGCCTGGCGGCTTTGCTGGGGATCGCCTGCATCCTCGCGCCGGCCTTTAAAAGCCGGTATGAGCAACGCTTCAGCGGCTCAGCGCTGTATGCACCGATAGCGGCCGTGTGGCCGGTGGCGGGTTTTCTGCTCTCGTTCGCGTTGATCGCGAGCCGTGAAGCGGTGCCTTTCCTGTACTTCCAGTTCTGATGGCCGAGCCCATGCCTGACTCATCTCCAAAAGCGGTTATGCCGAGTGAATTCACGGCCCGTATCAGCAAGCTCTCCGGCTGGGTATTCGCCGCGTTTTTGCTGGCAAGCTTTGCTTCGGTTGTCTGGTTAATGGTCAGCGGCAAGGTACAACTGTTGCCGCCCAACCTCACCCAGGACCAAGTGCTGCACGGCGAGGTGACTCATAAAATCGCCAAGCAATTATCGATGGCGGCGATGCCGGAACGCGCCGCTGATCTGGAACGCGCGGCCAGTTGGCTGACCTTCCATGACACCGGCGCGCGGGTGCGTCCGGGCTGTGACGGCTGGTTATTCCTGACCGACGAAATGCGCATCAACCGTCACGCCCAGGACAATGCCAACACCAAAGCGGCAGCGGTGGTCGACATTCAACAGCGCTTGGCCAAACGCGGGATTCAACTGCTGGTAGCGGTGGTACCGGACAAGAGCCGGATTGGCGCTTCACAACTGTGCGATTTGCGTCGCCCGGCGCAATTGCAGGACCGCGCGGTTGCCTGGGTCGCGGCGTTGAACAGGGCGGGCGTCAAGGCCATCGACCTGGCGCCCACCCTGCAACCGTTGGGCGCCGAGGCGTTTCTGCGCACTGACACTCACTGGAGCGAAGTGGGCTCATCGGCGGCTGCCAAAGCGATTGCCCAGCACGTGCAGGCCATGGGCATCAACGCCACCCCGCACACAGACTACGAGCGCACCGTGCAAAGCCCGGCCCGCCGACCGGGCGACCTGGTGCACCTGGCGGGTCTTGATTGGTTGCCGGTGAGCGCCCAGCCCGCCCCGGAAACAGTGGCGGCCAGCGAATTCAGCGAGAAAAAGACCGAAGGTAGCAGCGGGGCGGCCAGCGAAGATGACCTGTTTGGCGACGACAACCTGCCCAACATCGCGCTGATCGGCACCTCCTTTTCGCGTAACTCCAACTTCCTGGGTTTCCTGCAACAGGCGCTGGCCGCGCCGGTGGGCAACTTCTCCAAGGATGGCGGCGAGTTTTCCGGTGGTGCGAACACCTACTTCAACAACCCGGCCTTCAAAGACACCCCGCCCAAACTGGTGATCTGGGAAATCCCCGAGCGCGACATCCAGACGCCTTACAGCGAAACAATTGAGTGGGCCAAGTAGGTAACAACCCCCGTAGCAGTTGACGAGCTCAGCGAGGCTACGTTCGGCTGCGAAGCAGTCGTAAAGATCTTTTACTGGCACCGGCAGCATGAGGCGCCGCGGTCTATGCTCACAGTCCTTCGCCATTCCTCAAAAGGACCGCAGCCATGACCGAAAAGACGTTGTTTGAGCCTTACGCCCTTGGGCACCTTACGCTTGCCAACCGCATCGTGATGGCGCCGCTGACGCGTAACCGTGCGGGTAAAGGGTTTGTGCCCAGTGAGTTTGCGCCAGAGTATTACGGCCAGCGGGCCTCGGCCGGTTTGCTGATCTCAGAAGCCACGCAAATTTCTCAGCAAGGGCAGGGCTATCAGGACACGCCCGGTATTTATTCCCCGGCGCAAATTGACGGCTGGCGTGCAGTGACCGATGCCGTACATGCGAAGGGCGGGCGGATCTTTGCCCAGTTATGGCATGTGGGGCGGATCTCCCACGTAGACCTGCAACCCGATGGCGATGCCCCGGTAGCACCTTCTGCGCTGCGGGCCGAGAGTAAAACCTTCGTCAATAACAGTTTTGTGGACGTCTCTGAACCTCGGGCGCTGGAGCTTGAGGAACTGCCGGGCATCATCAACGATTTTCGTCAGGCCGCCGCCAATGCCATCAAGGCAGGCTTTGACGGGGTCGAGATCCATGGCGCAAACGGTTACTTGCTGGACCAATTCGCCAAAGACGGCGCCAACCTGCGTGACGACGCCTATGGCGGTTCCATCGTCAACCGTGCCCGCTTGTTACTGGAGGTGGCGTCGGCGGTGGCCAGCGAGATCGGCCCGCAGCGTACCGGTATCCGTATTTCGCCGGTTTCCCCGGCCAACGGGATAACCAGCAGCGATCCGCAGGCGCAGTTTGATTACATCGTCGACCAGTTATCGGCGCTCGACCTGGTGTATCTGCATGTAGTGGAGGGTGCGACCGGCGGACCGCGTGATGTTGCGCCCTTTGACTATGCCGGGTTGCGTCGACGTTTCAAAAACACCTACATCGCCAATAACGGCTATGACCTGGCGCTGGCGAAGCAGCAATTGGCAGAAAACAAGGCAGATTTGTTCGCTTTCGGGCGGCCATTTATTGCCAATCCGGATCTGGTCGAGCGCCTGAAAACCGGTGCGCCTCTGGCTGAGCTGGATCCGAACACCCTGTATGGCGGGGGCGCTGCCGGATATATCGACTACCCGACGTTGTAGTCGCTGACGAGGCACGAAGGCTGCGAGAAGAGGTAAATAAAACGGTTTTCGCAGCCTCATGCTTCGGCAGCGACTACAGGTATTGCGAATTTTTTTTAGTTATTCGTTGGGTGCCTGGCGGCTGAATAACACTGGAAAATGGCAGGGGCGGCTGGATTTGAACCAACGCATGGCAGGATCAAAACCTGCTGCCTTACCGCTTGGCGACGCCCCTGTATCTGTTGCGAAGAGTGCCTTGCACTCTGTGTGACGCTGCTTACTGCGAGGTCTTTAAGATCTGCTGTAAGAGTGGGCGAGAATATATCGACATTTTCTCGACCTGTGAACCCCCTGAATGAAAAAAATCACGTAAAAACAGCCGCTTAGTGCTTTTTTAGGGCATGCCGAGAGGTTTTTTGCCCCAGCCAACGGTTGTCTGGTCAAAAAATAACCTTGCGCTTGTGAAATTTACCGAGTAATTTTTCATGAAATTAAGCTAAATAAATTTCATGGCGGTATAAATGTGCCTTCCAGCCTGTGTGGAATCAGGGCGTGAATAAACAAGAAGAAATCGCTGCGCTGGCGATCCTCATTCACGATCTGCGCAAGCATAAAAAAGTCACCCTCACGGAACTGGCCGACAAAATTGGCCGCTCGGTGGGTTTTATGTCCCAGGTCGAACGCGGTCTGTCGCGGCCGACGGTGGCAGATCTCACCGCCATCAGCGAAACGCTGGACGTGCCGACCACCTATTTCTACAACATGCCCAAGCCCAAAGCCTTGTCCTGGGTTACCCGGCCGGACGAGCGCCGCACCTTGTACCTGGCCAACGGCATCACCGACATTCTGGTTTCGCCGAAAATCCGCGCATCGTTTTCCATGCTCGAAAGTTTGCTGGAGGCGGGTGCCACCAGCGGCGAGCGGCATATGCTCGACAGCTCCGAGCAGGGCGGCTATGTGCTGGAGGGCGAGCTGACCTTATGGCTGGGCGACGACGAAGACCCGGTGACCTTGCGCGCCGGCGACAGCTTTCAGTTCGACAGCAACACTTTGTGCCGTTACGCCAACCTGACCGAGCAGCTCACACGCGTGCTGTGGGTCTACACCTGATTTAAGGATGAATACGATGGATGCTGCGTGCTCTGACCTGCTGGCCGAAGTGCGGACCTTTCGCCAGCGCTACCCGGATGTGCGGTATGTCGACCTGATTTCCCTGGACATACCGGGGCATTTTTACGGCAAACGTTATCCGATCGACATGCTGGAAAAAGTCGCAGGGGGCAGCGCGCTCAAGTTGCCGCAAAACTGTGTGTTGCTGGGGGCGCAGGGCGGGTTGTTCAAGATCGGTGATTATTGCTTTAACGATGGCGACCCTGATGCCGTGCGCCGTCTGGTGCCCGGCACACTCAAGCCGGTGACTTGGGAAGGCCAGCCGCTGGGGCAAATGCTGATTACCTCTGACGGGACGGCAAAACCCATCGAATTCGAGCCGCGTGAAGTCCTCGCGCAAGTGCTTAACCGGTTGGCCAGCAAAGGCATTCATCCGGTGGTGGCGTTTGAGCTGGAGTTTTATCTCTTCGACAAGCACCTGCGTGATGGCCTGCCGCAATTTGCCCGTGACCCGTTCACCGACGACACCGATGACCAGCCCAACATGCACATCGAGCGCCTGTCGCGTTTTGCCCCGGTGCTCAATGAAATGGTTGAGGCGGCGCAAATCCAGGGTATCGATGCCACGGTCATTACCGCCGAACTGGGCCCGGGCCAGTTTGAAATCAACTTTGGCCACCTTGACGATGGTTTGCGTGCCGCCGACTGGTCAGCGCTGTTCTGCCGCAGCACCCGGGGTGTTGCGATGAAGCACGGTTACCGGGCCAGTTTTATGTCCAAACCCTACCTGCATCAGCCGGGCAGCGGCATGCATGTGCACGTCAGCCTGTATGACGCGGCGGGCAACAACCTGCTGGCGGCCAATCAACAGCAACCGCTGCGCCATGCCATTGCGGGTTGTCTGGAACTCTTGCCTGCGTGCATGCCGATTTTTGCCCCCAACCACAACGCCTTTCGCCGTCTGGGCGGCACCACCAACATCGCCACCCGCGCCAGTTGGGGCTTTGAAGACCGCGACGCGTGCTTGCGGATTCCCGAGTCAGACAGCAAAAACCTGCGGGTGGAATACCGTCTGGCGGGCGCCGATGCCAACCCGTACCTGGTGCTGGCGGCGATTTTGGTGGGGCTTGAGCACGGGCTTGAATCGGCCAAAGAGCCGATTGCGCCACTTAACGAAGACCGCAACAGCGGCGTCGACTTCCCGCTGGACATGCTCGAAGCCGTGCGCGCCATGCAGCCCCAACCGCAGTTGCGCGCAGGTTTGGGGGCCGAGTTCGTCGACGTTTATTGCGAAAACAAACGCCAGGACCATCTGGCGTTTATGCAAGACATCAGCGCGCGGGAGTACCGCTGGTTTATGTAAATAACGTTCTCGCTGGGCGGGTTAGAACGTTTGCCCCAGCGAGAACTGGAAGATTTGCGTTTCGGCATCGGTCGGTTTGCGCACCGGGAAGGCCAGGTTGACGCTCAGCGGGCCCATCGGGCTGTACCACGTCACGCCCACGCCCAGCGAGCTGGCCATCTGGCTCAGGTCTACGCCGTCGCAGCCGGTGGTGGTGCTCAAGTAGCACTTGTCTGAATACACGCTACCGACGTCCCAGAACAACGAGGTCCGCAGCGATTTGTTGTCCTTGATGAAGGGAATCGGGAACAGGTATTCGACGCCGCCGGTGATCATGATGTTGCCGCCCAGCGCGTCGGTTTTACGGTCGGTGTAGTACTCCTGGCCCATGCTCGCGTACTTGCCGGTGGCCGGGGTGTTGCGTGGGCCGAGGGTGCCGCTTTCAAAGCCGCGCACCGAACCTTCACCGCCTGCGGTGTAGTTTTCATAGAACGGCAGGCCGTCGGTTGAGCCGTAGCCATTGCCGTAGCCCAGGTTGGTATGAAAACGCAGCGAGGTGGACTGTGTCAGCGGCAGGAAGGTCTGGCCGCTGTAATCGATTTTGTAGAAACTCAGGTCGCTGCCGGGCACCGTGACCATCAGGTTGAGGTTTTGCGAGTAACCGCGTGTCGCCAGAATCCCTTTGTTCAGGGTCGATTCCGACCAGCCCAGGTTGGCCTTGAAGTTGGTGAAGGATTTGCCGTCGCGCTGGATGAAGTCATAGATCTCATCGGCGCTGTAAGTGCCGGGCTTGAGTTCGTCGTGCTGCGCAGTCAGGCCAAAACTGACGCGTGAAGTTTCGTTGATCGGGTAACCCAGGGTGATCCCGGCACCGTAGCTGTTGATCGAGTAGTACGACACGCCATCGTCGTAATAATCGTTGTAGTCGGTTTTGTTGTAGAACGCGTTGTAGCCAAGGCTCACGCCGTCCGGGGTGAAGTAGGGGTTAGTGAAGCCGATGTTGTATTTGCTTTGGTATTCGGAGCGGGTCAGGCCAAGGCTGGCGGAGTTACCCGTGCCCAAAAAGTTGTTCTGGGTGATCGAGCCGCCGAGGATCAATCCGGCGTTCTGGGCAAAGCCCACGCTGGCAGTGATCGAGCCCGAGGCCTGTTCTTCAACGGTGTAGTTCACGTCCACCTGATCGTCGACACCCGCCACGGCCGGTGTTTCAACGTTGACCTCCTTGAAGTAGCCCAGACGCTCAAGGCGCACCTTGGACTGGTCAATCAGGTAGGTCGAGGCCCAGCCACCTTCCATCTGGCGCATTTCACGGCGCAGCACCTGGTCTTCGGTCTTGGTGTTGCCGCGGAAATTGATGCGGTTGGCGTACGCGCGTTTGGCCGGATCGACCACAAACACGATATCAACCGTGTGGTCGTCTTTATTCGGTGTTGGCACGGCGTTGACGTTGGCAAAGGTATAGCCTTCGTTGCCGAGGCGCCGGGTAATCAAGTCAGAGGTGGTGGTCATCAGTTTGCGCGAGAACACCTGGCCCTTTTGCACCAGCAACAAGGCTTTGATCTGCTCCTCGGGGATTTTCAGGTCGCCGCGCAAGGACACGTCGCGCACGGTGTACTTTTCACCCTCATTGATATTGACGGTGATGAACACCTGCTTTTTGTCAGGCGAAATCGAGACCTGAGTCGAGATGATCTCCATGTTGATGTAGCCGCGGTCCAGGTAATAAGAACGCAGGCGCTCAAGGTCACCGGTGAGCTTTTCGCGGGCGTACTTGTCATCGTTCTTGAAGAACGACAGCCAGTTGGTGGTCTTGAGGGTGAACTGGTCGTCGAGCTCTGCCTGATCAAACACGCTATTGCCGACCACGTTGATGTGCTTGATCGCCGCCACCTGGCCTTCGTCAATCTTGATCTTCAACTGCACGCGGTTACGCGGTTGGGAGACGACTTCGGTGTCTACCGAGGCCGAGTAACGGCCTTGGGCCACGTACTGGCGCAGCAACTCGTTGCGTACGCCTTCAAGGGTGGCCTTCTGGAAAATCTCGCCTTCGGCCAGCCCCGATTGCTTGAGGCCTTTCATCAGGTCGTCGGTGGAGATGGCCTTGTTGCCTTCTATATCAATGCTGGAAATAGACGGGCGTTCAACCACGGTAATGACCAGAACGTCGCCATCGCGACCCAACTGAATGTCCTGGAAAAACCCGGTTTTAAACAGTGCGCGGGTGGATTCTACCAAGCGCTGATCATCCGCTTCTTCGCCGACATTCAAGGGCAGGGCGCCGAACACGCTACCGGCGGAAACCCGCTGCAAGCCGTTGATTCGAATATCAGAAATTTTGAAACCCTGGGCATGTGCAAGGGTGGCATTGAGCAGCAGTGCAACCGAGCAGAGCAGGCGCGGAAAATTCATCAAGATCTTTATTTCCAGAACACATCGACAAGCAGCGCTGGCGGGCGTGCGGATGGCTCGAGCAGACGCCATGCTCCGCGAGCCACGCAAGCGGGTGGAGCGCCAGCATAAAAGCTCGGGGCGTTTGGTGCGGTTAACCCAGTGTCAAGTTAGGTAAAGGTTGGCGTTACGCGATGACGCTGCACGGTTCAGCTACGATAATGCCTGGCCCCCCTTTGCAAGAGTTCGCCATGATCCGTGTATTGCTCGTCGACGATGACCAGGAACTGACTGCACTGCTCAGTGAATATCTGGAGCGCGAAGGTTTTGCTGCGACCGCCGTGCACAGCGGCGAAGAGGGCGAAGTCCAGGCGTTGTCCGGTCGCTACAGCATTGTTGTACTGGACGTGATGTTGCCCCGGTTGTCGGGGATCGAAGTGCTGCGGCGCATTCGTGCGCGCAGCCAGGTGCCGGTGGTGTTGCTGACCGCCCGTGGTGACAACATTGACCGCATTACCGGCCTTGAGCTGGGCGCGGATGACTACGTGCCCAAACCCAGCTCGCCGGGTGAACTGGTGGCGCGTTTGCGGGCGATCATGCGTCGGGTCAATCCCGCCCCTGATCAGACCGCCACCGAAGCGATCAAAACCGGCCAACTGGTGCTCTGGCCCGGCAAACGCCAGGCGTTGTGGCAAGGCAATGAGCTGGGCCTGACCAGTACGGAGTTCAGCCTGCTCGAAGAACTGGCCCGCTGCGCCGGGCAAGTGGTTAGCAAGCAAGATTTGTCGCTCAATGCCCTGGGCTGCCCGTTGACCCGCTACGACCGGCGCATCGACGTGCACATCAGCAGCATTCGGCAAAAGCTCGGCCCGCGTCCTGATGCCAAAGCCTGGATCCAGAGCGTGCGCGGCCTGGGCTACTTGTTGATCGCTGAATAATGAAAGCGAGTCGACTGTTCTGGAAGCTGTTTCTGGCGTTCTGGCTGGCCACCACGCTGACGTTTTTTGTCGGCATGGGCTTTGTGATCCTGAGCAAATCAAAACCGGGGGACCCGCATCTCGACACCATCTTGACCAGCGAAATCCACCTGCTTGAAACCTTTGGTGTCGAGTCGGGCATGCAACTGCTCACGGTCTGGCGCCACCCCGATGATCAAGCCATTGGCGTGTATGACAGCAGCGGGCAATTGCTGGCCGGGTCACCCGTATTGCACCCGGTGTTTGAGCGCGCGGTGCTGAGCAAAGAAGGCATCGAACTGTTTATCCGCTCGACCCGCGCGCCGGGTGAACACGGCGAACCAGGGCCGGAGTTTGGCGAAGGGCCGGGCCTGATGCCGTTGATTATCGGCACGGTGATGAGCGCGTTATTTAGCGGTTACATGGCCTTTTACCTGACCTGGCCGTTGACCTTTTTGCGCCGCGCCATGAGTGACGTAGCCCAGGGCCGATTCGGTACGCGTGTCAAACCAATGATGGGCGGGCGCCGTGATGAAATCGTCGACCTGGCCGAAGACTGTGACCGCATGGCCAACCAACTGAGGCTGCTGGTCGAGGCGCAACAGAGCTTGCTGCATGACATTTCCCACGAATTGCGCTCACCGCTGACCCGCATGCAAGTGGCGATCGGGCTATTGCATCAAGACCCCGGACGCAAAGAAATGGTCGAGCGCATCGAGCGCGAGTCGGTACGCATGGACACCCTGATTGAAGCGCTGCTGACCCTGGCCCGCGTTCAGGGGCGGCCCGACAGCATCGAGCGGGAGCTGGTCGACATCATCGAGTTGCTCAGATTGATCGTTGAAGATGCGCAGTTTGAGGCCGGGGTCAAAGACTGCGAAGTCACCTTGCAGGCGGGGCCACCTTTTGTCAGTCGGGTGAGCGGTGAACTGCTGTATCGCTGTTTTGAAAACGTGATTCGCAACGCCGTTCGCCATACCCGCCCCGGCACGCGTGTGCGGGTAACCACCCAGACCAGTCTGGCGGGCAACAGCTTGCAGGTGCAGATTACCGACCATGGGCCGGGGGTTGAAGAACAGCGCCTGAAGAGCATTTTCCAGCCCTTCGAGCGCGGCGCCAGCGAACCCGGTGGCGGTTTTGGGTTGGGGCTGGCAATTGCTTCACGCTCGGTGGAAATGCACGGCGGCACCATCGTCGCCTACAACCAGCCCTCGGGCGGCCTCACCGTAGAAATCAGCCTGCCCAAAGACCCCGTGTAGGAGCGCGTACACCCTGTAGTCGCTGACAAGGCACGAAGGCTGCGAGCAAACACCCCCGTAGCAGTTGACGAGCCTTGCGAGGCTACGTCCGGGCGCGCAGCGGCCGTAAAAGGGCCAAGATCAAAAGATCGCGAGGCAAGCTCGCTCCTACAGTTTGAATCGCGTACACCCTGTAGTCGCTGACAAGGCACGAAGGCTGCGAGCAAACACCCCCCGTAGCAGTTGACGAGCCTTGCGAGGCTAGGTCCGGGCGCGCAGCGGCCGTAAAAGGGCCAAGATCAAAAGATCGCGAGACAAGCTCGCTCCTACAGTTTGTATCGCGTACACCCCGTAGCAGTTGACGAGCTTTGCGAGGCTACGTCCGGGCGCGCAGCGGCCGAAAAAAGAGCCAAGATCAAAAGATCGCGAGGCAAGCTCGCTCCTACAGGTTTTGTGATCTTTACACGATATTACATAGCCTTGACGGCTCTGTACGCCTTGCCCCCGTAGACTTCCCGCTCAGCACTGTCTGAGGTTTTGGTGATGCCATTGAGTGGAGGTGAACATGTTTTTGGTGCATAAAAAAGGCTTTGTCGCGGGCAAGAAAATGGTCGATGGGCTGGTGCCCTACGATTTTTTTTGCGAAGACAATCCGGCCATTAATCTGTTTGTGTTTACCGGCTCAAACGCCCAGGGCAAGGCGTCGGCAGAGCAAACCTTGTGGGGGTTTACCCGCCTTGAACGCTTTGAGGCATTGACCGATACGTTGGTGTCGCACAAGAAGAATCAAGACTGGTTTCAGACCGTCAACGTGCTCACCGGCCCCGCCCAGAACGGCACCCAGAATGTGAAATTCCAGCGCGTGCTGAAAATCATTAAGCACGTCAGCATGGCGAATCGCGTACCCGGCAAGGTGCAGTACGAGATTCTCACGGATGAGGGTGACACCTACTTCACCCTCAAGTCCGTGGCCCCGGACAGCGCGCAAACGGTTATTTACGCGGCTGACCAGTAAGCGTCAGTTCAGCGCCTCACGGCTTGGCTGACCGTTGAGCAGGCGCTGGATCCCCAGCGGGTTGGCGTTCTTGAGCGCATCGGGCAGCAGGCTGTCCGGGTAGTTCTGGAAACACACCGGACGCAGGAAACGGTCGATGGCCAGGCTGCCGACCGATGTGCCACGGGCATCCGATGTCGCCGGATAAGGCCCGCCATGGACCATGGCATCACACACCTCAACCCCGGTCGGGTAGCCGTTGATCAGCAAGCGGCCAGCCTTGTGCTCAAGCACCGGCACCACTTCGGCAAAGGCTTGCAAGTCAGCGGGTTCACTGATCAGCGTGGCCGTGAGTTGACCGTGCAGGCTGTGCAGCGTTTGCAGCAACTGCGCTTTGTCGGCCACTTCGATGACGATGGTGGTCGGGCCAAAGACTTCTTCTTGCAGCACCTCGGCACCGCCGATCAGCAGGCTGGCATCGGCCTGGAACAACTGCGGGTGCGCCTGATTGCCCTGTTGTTGCGAACCTGCGAGATGGCGAATGCCTTCGACCGAAGCCAAATGGCTGAGACCTTTGACATAGCTTTTCAGGCCACCGGCATTGAGCAGTGTGTGCGCCGGTTGGGCGCTGAAAAACGAGCCCAGCGCATCGACAAAGGCGCTGAACGCTGGTGAGGCAATCCCCAGCACCAGGCCCGGGCTGGTGCAGAACTGACCAGCGCCGAGCATCACCGAGCCACCCAACTCTTTGGCGATCTGTTCGCCGCGCTGTTGCAAGGCTTCTGGCAGCAACACCACCGGGTTGATGCTCGACATCTCGGCAAACACCGGGATCGGTTGCGGGCGTGCTGCCGCCATGTCACACAGAGCGCGACCGCCCGACAGTGAGCCGGTAAAGCCGACTGCTTGAATCGCCGGATGCTTGACCAGCGTTGCGCCAACCCCGGCGCCGTAGATCATGTTGAACACGCCCGCAGGCATACCGGTACGCTCAGCAGCCCGAATAATCGCCTGCGCGACCCATTCGGCGGTTGCCATGTGGCCGCTGTGGGCCTTGAACACCACAGGGCAACCGGCGGCCAGTGCCGCTGCGGTGTCGCCGCCTGCGGTGGAGAACGCCAACGGAAAGTTACTGGCGCCGAAGACGGCGACCGGGCCGACGCCGATGCGGTATTGGCGCAGGTC
>NZ_WIWK01000038.1:0-46859 GCF_009600165.1 Pseudomonas sp. FSL R10-0399 | reverse complement strand
TACTGAGTTCGTGATAGGACATAGTGGCAGCACCGTACCGGAAAGGTCAGGTGTTGCACTCAGTTTTTGCGGCCGCCAAGCTTAAAGCCACTTCCAGCCCTGATAATAGACGCAGCTTTCTTTATCACCTCAAGAAATTCACCCGACAAGCTGGAAGAAATAATAATTAGAGAAGCCGACGTAATCATGAGAACAGAGGATTCAAAAAGAATCCTAGAAACAAATACAGAAATCAACAAAGATAGCAAAAAATCCGAACAGCACTATTGGGAGTCCAACAAGCTTTTCGAATTAAATAGAACCGCTGAAAAATTCATTCCCGAGATAAATATCACCTCAGAAGATGAGCGAAAAGAGCTTATCGAAATGATAAAAAAACATCTAAAGGAAAAGTGCAACTACAAGGGGAAAGACTTACTCGAACAAGCCGCTTTCGCAATACTACCAAACGAGCATTACCGTAAAATAAAATCAACAAAGATGCCAGCTGACAAAGCTTTAAGCCAATACCCAGAACACGCATCAACCGCACTAATTCTCATCAACGAAGCAGCAAAACACTTCTGGAACGCGAGTCAAGAAACAACTCAAAAAGTTCAAACTAAAAGAACAGTCATGAAAACAGAACTAGAAAGTTCAGACTGGGGATTCACGGCAAGGTTAGCTGGCGCTGCAGCTACCATCATCAACCTAAAAACCTAAGACCAATAAGCCATAGGCGTGTCTAGCCGGCGATGCGAGGAACTGCCTGAGCAGGCCCGTGGGCCCTGGGGCGCCCTCTCTTCACAGATTTCAGCTTTGGCATATTTCCTCTGAAAAATGATCTACCACTTTCAGGGGATAGCCGTATCCAATAGTCCACCTTGGTCAGGTAGGACGCCACCCTATTCTTCAAAGCACTTACCCTGTCCAATTGATTAAAACTGATCATGCCTATTCCAAGATATCTATATTTATCCTTGACTGCATTACAATTGAAATAGCGTCCTGCTCCTGCCGTAATTGAGTCTCGCCAATACTCCCCAACCATTCTAGCCAGAACCCCATCCTGACGATGATTCGATCCATTATAGAAAAGTAACAAATGAAAGTGAAACCCCTTTAGCTGACCATACTCCAGCTTACAAGCAAAGCCTAACAACCCATCAACTGGAATGCCCTTGTGTAGATCTTTCTGCATTTTTGCCCAATGTACCTTTACCTTTTTAACATCGCCATAAAAATCCTCACGACCACTTACAAAGCCTGACTGATAAGACAAATCAACACGCACAACAAGCATCCTAGAGTGCTTGGCAAAAAGAGCGTCTATATAACCTTCCAAGCTGCTAACTCGCTTAAAGGACGCTTTACGGAATCGTTTCAAAACGGCTTTAAAAGCATCACTAGCCAGCTCCAGCCGCACAAACTCTACGAGATCATTCATTCTAACTAAAAAATCCTCAGCGGCTCCATTGCGTAAATCCCGCCAGGCTCTGAGCAAATGAAGTTCTTCGACTCGATCAACACATTTGAAAAAAACCTCCACATATGGGTTAACTTCATGAGAAGGAAAGTACGATTCAAACACCCCCTTCCTCCTCTTCAGTTTGTCAACAAAATAGCGACCAAGCCTCTCAGCCTTAACCTTCACCCCGTGACGTTGATGAGTATAAGAAGAGAACAAAAAGCCCTTACTATCAGCAAGCTCACACATTAATTTCTCAATAGAACGCAACTCCAACACCAAGCTTTCCTCTACCCTTAAAATAGGAAGCCCTCCGACTTCCTCAACCATTAGATCTAACGCCCCTCCATTATCAATCCAATCAACTTCATCTATCACTCACTGATTCCTCAAGAAGCCAGCAGCATGGCTTTGGGGAGCCATGCTGCTGACAAATGATCAGTTGACATCACCACCGCCAACTATTGCATCATCAACTTAATTGATTAATCAATCAAATATCAAACAACTGATTTAATTAAACTTAACAACAACACTACAAACCTAACAACCTAACAACCTAATTAAATAGTAATACATAATCAAGCAATAACCACCTTGAACATGCGTCCTATCAAACCTAGACAAACAAACCAACACAACTCGTAAACACCTAATGCTAAATATCAAAAACAACTCAAAAAGTTAGTACCCCGAAAATAGACTGGCATCATCTACACACCACCCTGCCAAGGACAGAGATCAACATAAATAGTTTTTTCCCCAGGATAATTCAAAATCCGGATAGCACTGTTATTTACCAGTCGCAAAAGAACATGCTCAAGAGCAGCTTTCTTTCTAAACTTCCCAGGCCCGCATTGCAAAATATAATTTTTTTTAACAAAACGCTTACCCACCTTACGAAAACTATCCAGCCAGCAATTTAATTCCTGCTCTTCATCGTTCTCTTTAGAGCTCTCCCCAAACAACTTTATAAAATCATTGGAGTACCATTTAGCAAGATCCGTTGCCGCCTGCAAGGTTGACATCGAAATATCACCCTCAAACCCTTCAAAACAATGAAGCAATGCAGCCAACCTAGAAATAACCTCAACTAACTTTGAACCATGATCACCTAGCCCATACAGTATTCCACCTGCACACATCCTTGACTCAATATCATTCGCAATCTCCACCCAAAGCCGAGCCGCTTCGGAGTCGAATCCGATCACTTCTTTTTCTTTTTTATTTCCTCTGAAACAAATAAGACCCATCTCAAGAAAGTGCTCCAACCGCGAAGCAAATTGTGTTTGATGATACCAGGACGGTACCTGAGTGCTTACATATCTAGTCCCCTGTGTTGAAGCCGGGCGACAGATTAGAAAGCGCGCCCACAAACCAGATCCCCTAGACACCCCGCCTTTATGAGCCATGTACTTCGAAAATACGCTCTCCTGGACCATAAGAGAGACTGTCAGCCGTGCGCCAACAAGTTTAAAGCTTTCCGCCGTCTTACGATCAATTGTGATTGAGTCACCACTCCAAATCGCATTTTGCTTTGAAAGGTCATTAAAGGCGCGCCCTTCTAAAACACCTCCACCTTCACTTGAAATCAAACCAGCCGCAGGTAAATTTTCGTACATCCCATGAAACAAAGCCTCAGAGGTTGAGTCCTCATACAAGATCTTAAATTCTTTTGGCTTAGCTGGAGCTTCTTTCTCTAAAGCCAATAGAACCTTCTCCTCTTCGCCAGCAGAAAGCCCTTTTGATGCTTTTTTCGTAATCGCTTTTAATACTCCGTTACGTCGAACCATCCAGGTATCGTACTTAACTTTCCACACCGACTGACTCTCCTTCACCTCCTCGCCCTGTTTAGCCTGAAAGGCCCTAATCGGCTTCAAAAAAACATTTTCAACCGTTGACTTCCTTTCACCCGAGTCAGCAATAGCCAGAAGCATCAGCGAGGTCGGAGCGACCTGGCCATTGGGTTTACGAACATCTACAAGGCCCTGCAAGACAACAGAGATTGCAGTTAGGGCCGCATTTTGAATCAATCCCCGCGGAGCCTGAATATTAGCTTGAGCCTCATTTATTGCTGCATCCAACAAGGGAAATTGCGACAAGCACGGATATGAACCATCTCCGAAATTAGACTTTTTTGCGTTTTGCTGTCTAAAAAAATCAAAATACATATACCACCTCAAATTTACAAAAAATCAATATTAAACAGCCATTGCAGATATAATGGCTGCCATTGAGCCATGGCTCTGCCTAGACAGCTTCACACACTCTTCCACCCACGAATTTATTTCGCTCTCAATCCAACGCACAGATGTTTTCCCAACACGTATCTGCTTTGGGAATTTCGCATCATAATGACAAGAGGCCACGTTTAGTTTGTTATAAATAGTTGACCTAGAAAGACCCGTACGTTTTAAAACATCTCTCAAGCGAAGCATAACCAACGCTTCTGATTTTTCATTAAACATCATTGCACCCTTTAGGACTTGACGAGGCAATCCTATAAGCAGCAACTCAAATCTCAAAGAACGTGAGCGTAACGCGTGCTAACGTTACGCCTTAGAACATGCCACTTTGACAGCAATTCTGTCCCGCCCCTCAAAATAGAATGTCTCCCCCCTTAGCCAGTACTATTCCAGCTATTAATAGCAAAAATAGCTGCCCCTAACGCCAAACCTCACATTCAGATTCCGCCCACAACGCCCCTCCCGGGGACGTTGTTTTGGCAAGCCTCATTCAAAAAAATCTCAGACCTATATCACCCAGATGAACGCTCAACGATGAGCGCGTCATTCAGCATTTCTGCGTGATACATGGACTCAGCAAACAGAGAGGAATCCCTTATGTACACCCCATGCCCTAGCTGCAATTCAGGACGAGTGGTTACTAAAAATGTGGGTAAGCAAGCAGGTGGTTTAATTGGTGCAGCGGGCGGTGCGGCCAGTGGGGCCGCTGGAGCACTAACGGGAGCAGAGGCCGGTGCCGTACTGGGCGTGATCGGTGGGCCGGTCGGGATCGCCATTGGCAGCATTGCCGGGGCGCTACTGGGCGGTCTGTTTGGCGGAGTGGCTGGCGGGATCGCGGGGGCCACGCTGGGCGAGCAGATCGATGAGAAAGTCCTTCACAACTATCAATGCCTGGCGTGCGGTTACAGCTTCAGCGTCAACCGTTAAGTCGTTGTGAACAGGCGTCGCTTGTCACTGACAACGACGCTCTTCTGCATTCATTCGCAAGGAATCATTCCCATGGCTCATCTCGTTG
Source organism: Pseudomonas sp. FSL R10-0399 (assembly GCF_009600165.1). Taxonomy (NCBI): domain Bacteria; kingdom Pseudomonadati; phylum Pseudomonadota; class Gammaproteobacteria; order Pseudomonadales; family Pseudomonadaceae; genus Pseudomonas; species Pseudomonas sp. FSL R10-0399. The sequence goes on along the minus strand of NZ_WIWK01000038.1, from coordinate 42,151 downwards.
AACAAATGGCTTACGTTGGCGCCACTCCCTGGCATGGTCTGGGCAGTCGCCTTTCCCCGAAACAACCGCTCGAAGTCTGGCAGCGTGAAGCGGGTATGGACTGGAAGATCCAAGACAGCCCCGTTCATTTCAAATCCGAGAGCATCGGTGCACTGGGTTCAATTCACACCTTCCCAGAACAGAAGGTGCTGTACCGCTCCGACACCAAGGCCCCGTTGTCGGTGGTCTCCAACCGCTACCAGGTTGTGCAACCCCGTGAAGTACTGGAGTTCTACAGGGATCTCACTGAAGTTTCCGGCTACGAGCTGGAAACCGCTGGAGTGCTCAAAGGCGGTCGCAAGTTCTGGGCTCTGGCCCGTACAGGACTAGGCATGGCGCTGAAGGGCAGCGACCAGGTGAATGGCTACCTGCTGCTTGCCACCTCCTGCGATGGCACCTTGGCCACCACCGCCACTCCGACCACCGTGCGGGTAGTCTGCAACAACACGTTGACCATTGCCCTGGACGGTACGACCAAGGCGATCAAGGTGCCACATAACACCCGCTTCGATCCGCAGGCAGTGAAAAAACAGTTGGGCATCGCCGTCTCGCAATGGGACGAGTTCATGTACCGCATGCGAGCACTGGCTGAACGCAAGGTGCAGTGGCATGAAGCGATGGGCTTCTTCATGAACGTTTTGTGTGACGTAACCCCCAATAGCAAACTGCCGGAAGTCCTGCCGAACGAGCGCGCACTGCGCAAGGTTCAAAGCCTGTACGAAGGCGGAGGTCGCGGCGCCACGCTGGAATCGGCCCAAGGAACTGCGTGGGGCTTGCTCAATGCTGTGACCGAGTATGTCGATCACGAACGCAGGGCTCGTAGTAACGAATACCGCATGGACTCTGCCTGGTTCGGTCAAGGTGCACAGATCAAGCAACGGGCGCTGGAGGCTGCGCTACAACTTGCAGCTTAGCCCCTGTTTTCGCTGTCTTCATCAACCTCACCCCCTTCTCATTCTTCTCACTCCTTAAAACGCCTGGTCAGCCTCGTGCTAGCCGGGCGTTTTTTATGCCTCAGGAAATGATCATGAGCACTCAATCGCTGCAAAAATTCAGTACTAAACCCCGTCCGGCGTTGCGCCTGGTGGGTACCAAACAACTGCCGCGTGAGGACTGGCTGGCCGTGCGCAAGCTAGGTATCGGCAGCTCGGATGCGGCCGCTGCCGTCGGGCTTAACCCGTACAAGTCCCAGTTGGAGCTGTGGATGGAGAAAACCGGGCGTGATGAATCACTGCCCAAGCTCGATCCACAAGACGAGGAAAGCCCGGCTTACTGGGGCAACATTTTGGAGCCTATCGTGGCTGCGCATTACACCAAGCGTAGCGGTCACCGGGTGCGACGGATCAATGCCGTGCTGCAACACCCGGCTCCGCAGTTGAACTGGATGCTGGCCAATATCGACCGTGAGGTGATCGGCGCATCAGAAGTGCAGATTCTCGAATGCAAAACCGCCGGCATAAACGGCGCACGCCTCTGGAAGGAGGGTGTGCCCGAGTATGTGCAGTTGCAAGTCATGCACCAGCTCGCCGTCACCGGCAAGCAGGCCGCTGATGTGGCGGTACTGCTCGGTGGTCAGCACCTGGAAATCCATCGCATTGAACGCGATGAACCACTGATTGCTCGGCTGATCGACCTGGAGCGGTTGTTCTGGGATTACGTCGTCAGTGATACCCCGCCGCCGGCAGACGGATCTGCCTCGGCGGAGCAGGCGTTGCGCTGCCTTTACCCGCAGGACAGTGGGCAAAGCCTGGACTTCAGCCAGGACGCGCTGCTCTGTACGACCTTTACCGAACTGCAGAGAGTGCGCGAATCGATTGCTCTGCAGGAGAAGCAGGAAGCTCAGCTCAAGCAAATGTTGCAACAGGCCATGGGCGATGCCAGTCGGGCGACCTTCGTGACCGGCTGTATTACGTGGAAGAAAGCCAAAGACAGCGTGGCCCTGGATATCCCTCGTCTGCTCAAAGAAAAGCCCCATCTGCAAGTACGCTACTCGACCACCAAAACCGGCAGTCGGCGTTTTCTGCTGGCCTGAACGTTCGTTCGCTCCTCCCTTATTCCCATGCCCTTTCTCTCCAACGCCACCCTGGCCGTTTGCGCGGTCTCGGTGGCGTTTTTATTTCAGATACAGGAGAACCCTCATGCTCAAAGGTTTAGCCATCACCCCTCCGGTACTCGGGCGTATTTCCATCGGCAAGGTCGTCGAAAAGAACGGCAAGCGTCTGCCGGAGAAAGACGACCAGTTCACCCTAACCTCTCAGGTACAGAACCGCGACGGCTGGTTATTGCATCCCCTTAACGAAGAACTGCGCAATGGCCAGGACGGCAAGCTGCGCAGCATTCCCATTCGGTTGCTGTTCAACGAGCCAGACCTCAACTTTCGGGCTGACTACAGCCTGTTCGACCGTACTACAGGACGACCACTGTGCGTCGGCAATGGAGAGATCTGCAAGCGTTTGACCAAGGACGGCATCCAGTCGTTGCCCTGCCCGTCACCGGATGGCTGTTCACTGGCTCAAGGCAATGCCTGCAAGCCTTACGGCCGGCTGAACGTGGTGATTGGCGATGACGATCCTCTGGGCAGTTTTGTCTTTCGCACCACGGGCTACAACAGCATCCGCACCCTGGCAGCGCGCCTGCATTATCTGCAAGCCATCTCCGGCAATCGCCTGGCCTGCCTGCCACTGGAGTTGCGTCTACGCGGTAAATCCACCCGTCAGAGCCATGGCACACCGATCTTCTATGTGGACATCACGGTGCGCAGCGGGCTGAGCCTAGAAGACGCCTTGCTGGAAGCCAAGCAACTGGAGGAAACCCGGCAAGCCGCAGGTTTTGATCAGACCGCCTTGGATCACGCGGCACAACAGGGCTTTAGCAACGGAGCCTTTGAAGACAGTGATGAGGACACCGGAGCCATCGTCGAGGAGTTCTTCCCCGCAGCTGAAGATCAGACCAGCAAGGCAGAAGCCGCCCCCAAACCAGCGGCCTCTGCCAAAACCTCACTGGTACAAAAGCTGGAATCCAAATCCCTCCAAAGCGGCAGTGATCACTCTGCTCGCGCCCACTGATCACACGTCCAACCTGACCCAATGTCTTCCAATTCAAGAGAATCCCCATGAAATATCACAAACTCAAAGCTGGTGAAACGACCGGTACCTATGTCATGGACTCCCCGGTTACCGAAGCCGATATCTTGCAGATGGCGCAACAACTGGCAATGAGCCGTCTGTCTAAAGGCAGAGCATTGACTGAGCCGAAGCAGGTCTTCAGCCACCTGCAAACACTGTTGCAATACCATGAGCACGAAGTCTTTGCTTTGCTGCTACTCGATACCAAGCACCGGGTTATAGGCTTTAGAGAACTGTTCAGAGGCACGCTGGATGGGGCCAGCGTATATCCACGGGAAGTAGTCAAGATCGCTCTGGAGCACAACGCGGCAGCCGTGATCTTGGTTCACAACCACCCCTCTGGCGATCCAGAACCCAGCCAAGCCGATCGCACACTGACTAAAACCCTCAAGAATGCCCTCAACATGGTAGGCACTCAGATATTGGATCATGTCGTCGTGGGATGTGAAGGCTGCGTGTCGTTGGCTGAACGAGGCTACCTGTAATCTCTATAGGCACGCCGTCCGATAGACTGCCCTTGGCTGATGCCTGGGCGGTCATCGGCACGGCCCCCAATTACTTATTTTTTGTCGTGATCCAGCGTTTGTACTCAGCTTCGGCTGCAGCCAAAGCCATGGCTGCCATCCACAAAGACCTTGGTAGCCGACTTGCAGAGATAACTGGTTCGGTGGAAGAACACAGCCTGCCCAACCAAGTCGTCACGACGTAAGTGGTAGTAGGGATTCGGCGGGATCTCGACCAAGCCGCTGACAGCCCCTACTGATAGGCCCAAGGCGCTGGCCCATGCCTCCACCAGACGGTTGAACATATTGTCCCTGCCGGGCTCAAACTTACCCAGCGCGTTGAAGGCATCGTAGTTCAACAGGATAGCCAGATGGTGGTGCGGCTTGCAGTGCTGGCCATGCTCTCGCGCCCAGACGTATCGGACCTTGCTGTCGTGAGTATAGGGATTGGATTGGCGAGCTATGTTGCGGTTATGTCGGATTTAGGCTTTAAAAAACTCGATGAAACGCTCAATGACCTGGTTCGTGTACGTGTAGTCAGGTAGCTGAACTCCCACAGGCATCCGGTATACCGCGCACAGGATTGCATCGGCGCAGCGGTCAATGGTGAGTGTCATGGCAGCACCGGCGCAGCGCAACCCCAAGCGGCCTGCTATGGCCGGATGCTCAACGGCCAATGCACTGGGCCACAGTTCTGATTTGACTCCCCCATGCTCGCTTAGAGCGCGATTCTGCCGGCAGCTCTCTTTTCAACAGAATCGGCCAAAAACGGTCATTTACAGTCTATGAGCTCAGGGCAGTTGGACGCGACGAGGCTCCCCATGAACACTGTGAATGCAAGCGGACAGCCCAAATCTTTTGATTTGCACTTGGCATCTGAAAAAGCGATCCTACCGATGCGAAAATGCCGGGATTGGTAGTCATCTCTTTGTTTGGCGAGAGAGAAATAAGGAAATTCAGTGCGAATAACAGACATTCTTGTAATTCGAAGCTTGAAAGGTGTCGGCAACCGCACCTTGGTGAAACTCATTGAGTTTTACCACGCTAACAACCTGAAGACGATTCGCGAGCTAGATTTCGCTAAGGTACCAAAACTCAGCAGCTCGATAACGCAGACAGTCGAAGATTTATTCGCCAGCGGTAAATATGACGCGTTGAGCTTGGACTATGAGAAGTCCATCTCCAAATGGAATGAAGCGGGAATCCATGTCTTGGTTTACGGCTCTGCCGAATATCCCAGCCAGCTCAATTCACTTTCCGACCCGCCACCGCTACTGTTCTGTAAAGGCAATTGCGACCTTATAAAATATCCCAAGTCCATTGCGGTCGTCGGCACCCGCAACAACACCAGACTAGGCGAAATAATCGCTTACAAAACGGTGGAGCACTTTTCCAAACAAGGGTTCTGCATAGTCAGCGGCCTAGCTCTCGGCATTGATGCCATCGCACACCGCGCAGCCCTTGATAACCATGGCCATACCGTAGCGGTACTGGTCGACTTGATCAGTATAGCCCCGACCAATCACCGTGGCTTGGCAGAACAGATACTTAGCCAGGGCGGTCTGCTGGTTTCGGAAAACCCACCCGGCACCAAAGTAATTCCTGCCTTTTTCGCCAAGCGCGATCGCATTCAGGCAGGACTCACGCGGGCGGTTTTTGCCATTGAAACGGCCATCGACGGCGGAACCATGCACGCGGTCAAGGCGGCCAACTCCATGCATCGCAAGGTCTACGTCCCCAATGCTAGCGCCGCCGGGTATCCGGACCTCGGCATCGAACAGATCAGCGGCACACAGCAGTTGGTGAATTCCGGAATAGCAACGCCATACACACGTGACACCTACGCGGAAATCTCCCTGGAGCTCACTCAGCTGGCAGCATCCTTTGAAGAAAGGTCGAGGGAAACAGGAAGTTCTCTATGATCAAATGCATTATTGTCGATCTAGATGGAACGCTTGTTGATACCTCTGCCGTAGCGGAGCTGCGTGCCCAAAAAAGATGGAGGGAAGTGGAGTCCAATATCCAGCGCTGCACACCCTATCATGAAGCCGTTGACTTACTTAACACAGCCCGCGCCGCCAGCATCAAGGTGGCCCTTTTTACAAACTCTCCTTTGAACTATGTTCGGAATATTCTAAAGCACTTTCAACTTGCCGTTGACTACATCGTTGCGTATCACGACGTTCGGAATCGCAAGCCGGCAAGCGACGGCGTCGAAAAGATACGACAGCATTTCGGAGTTTCCTGCGAAGAAACGATTTATATCGGCGATAGCGAGCAGGATAGAGAGTGTGCACTCAATGCCCAGGTGAAGTTTTTCGCAACCGGCTGGGGAGAGGCTCCTGATATCGGAACTCACCGATCAAGCGCGGCCGAAATACTTGAGTGCATCGAGACCAGCATCGGTCATAACCAGCCGAAGCAATTTCGCACCAACCTCATTCAGAACGGCCACAGACTCCACCTAGGCTACTATCTAGGCGACATCAAGCAGGAAGTCTGGGCCTTCAAAAATCACGAGAAAAAAGCGGTTGAACGCTGGATCAACAAAGCGCTGGAGGTTTGCGACTCCCTACCACCAATAGACTTCGTCGTAAGGGCCTTCGGCCATGCGGAGCTGGATACCTCTGCTAACACCACCCCATTAGATCTACTCGGCGCCAGGCTGGCCGCCTCGATCGGCGCCGACTACCGCCCTGATTGCCTGCACAAGAGCCGCCCATTTGTTAAGTCAACGATGTGCTCGGCAAAGGAACGTGCCCAACAGGCGCACGGCGCGTATATCGCAACCCCAAGCATTGCGGTGTCGCAAGAGGATAGCGGACCGACCTTCCTGGTTGTCGACGATGTACTAACTTCAGGCGCCACAACCGGCGACATTGTCCGGGCGCTTTCGGAGGCGTATCCCAGGGCGCGGGTATTCATCTTTACACTGGTCAAGACCCTTTACCGGGCCGAATGCGAGCACAACAGTACCGAAGCACAACACAACGCCCAGCTCTTTCAAAACCTTTACAGTTCAACGCAGAAGCTGCCTGAGGCAGCTAGCGTAAGGACTGATGCACCTCGCCACTCAGGCAGAGCACGTCTGGTCAGCAAAAAGTTCAGTGCAAACTACGCAAACACCAACCACAACTTCGTTTTCCACAACCTCAGATCCTACTCCATTGCATCGGAACCTGAGTCGAAGCCAATCCTCGATGTTGTGTATGTCCTCAGGAATATGCTCCAGCGTGGCAAGCCCACTATCGCCTCACGTAGACTGAGGAGTGCGTTTGGGCTCAAGTACTGCCAGAGCGGACTGGAGTTTGCCAGCCAAGCACTCATTTCGCCCAAGCCTCTTGATTGGCGACGGTTGATCAGAGGAGATAGCAGAACCGGAAACTATCCGGCCAAGCGCTTTTTTGACGAGCTGATGAGGAAGTATTTTGGTGAATATCAATTCGTCAAACAGCTTACCCTGCCCGAAGTTAATATTTTCGAAATGACGCAAGTCTACGTCGATCAGTTCCAAAATCGGCAGGTAGATTTTTTCATTCCGCAGGCGGGACTGATCTTCGAAATTGATGGTAAGCAGCATGAAGCGTCAGTGGATGACAAAGGCCGCGATGAGTTCACCCAGACACTTGGCTTGAAAACCATTCGATTCACAACCGAAGAGATTGCCACCGAAAGTCAGAGCTTCATTGGCAAAATGTCCAGCGCTGTCGATCATATGAGAATGATTGACCGGCTTGAACAAGAGGGGATACTGAGCCCTCCCAACGGGCTGACTCTCCGGGACTACCGGCTCGCCTACAACGAGGGTGTCGATATAGGCAGCCCCAGCATTCGATTGACGGCTGCGATCCGCTTTCAACTGCTTGTTCTGGAGCTGATCGAATGTGGCGAAATCCGGCTGGGTGAAGCAAAAAAGCTTGCTTTCCTAAACCGCGACGGTATCGATTTCGCGCATCAAGGCATCGGAGATCTGGCAGAACTGCTGTCGCAGCTACTGACGCTCAGGGGGCTGCCGAAGCTGGAGCTTAAAGTGGATCTGGAGGAGATCGAAAACTCAGTAAGCTTTCCCTCGGACGATGCCCTACTAATAGATTTCAGCATTTTGGAGCGCTTTGATGACTCGTTCCAGGTCAACCCAAATGTCATCTATGCACGCACTCACTACCTCGACTTCTATCGCTGCTTTGCCAACTCCAATGCGCTCTCCATGGAGAATTGCGCGCTTGTTGACTACGACTTCTTCGAGATGTCGTGCTCCGAGCCCATTTGCTATCAACTCGATTTAAGCCCGGGAAGCAGTCAGAGGGAGGCGTTGAAATTCTTCCTCGGAAACCTTTTCCTCCCTCTGCTGGACGATGTGAATTTTCGAGAGGGTCAGCTCGGAATCATCGGCTCCGCATTGTCGAGGAAAGGCACTATCGGTCTGTTACCAACCGGAGCAGGCAAGTCGATCTGTTATCAGCTTTCTGCGGTCCTGCAGCCCGCTATCAGTTTCGTGGTCTGCCCAATCAAGAGCCTGATGTATGACCAGAAGGCTGATCTGGACACCATCGGCTTTATGCGTAGCAATTTCATCACCAGCGATCTGAAGCCTGATCAGAAAATTAGGATCCAGAATGACTTCGGGCGGGGCAAATACTTCCTCGTGTTTATCTCCCCGGAGCGGTTCCAGACGCAGAGCTTCCGAAGTGAGATGACCGCCATCGGTCTTGATCGTGCCTTTGCCTATGCCGTGATCGATGAGGCCCACTGTTTATCCGAGTGGGGACACGACTTCAGAACCTCGTACCTAAATCTGGCCAACACCATCGAGAGGCTCGCTCCCGATGCCAGCTACATCGGCTTGACCGCAACCGCTTCCGTCAATGTTCTCAAGGACATTCAGTCGGAATTCAACATCCCTGATGAAAATGTGCGCACACCTCTTGATTACACCAGGGAAGAGCTGTCATTTCATGTGATTGATGACCGGGGCCACAAGACTGACGCACTGATCCAACTGGTGGACGAGATGGAGGCCAAGTGGAACGGATCTGCCTCGGCAGAGCAAGGATCGAAGGCTGGTATCATCTTTACTTCGACCGTCAACGGGCAAAAGGGCTGTTACAAGCTGGCAGGAAAGCTCTCCTCCACATTGGGCATGGATGTCCGCTTTTTTTCAGGCTCAGCGCCGTCAAGCGGAAGCATGGGGGGCGACGCATTCGATGCCTACAAGCGAGAGGTGCAAAACGACTTCAAGGCCAGCAAATACCGCCTGCTGACCGCCACCAAAGCCTTTGGCATGGGGGTCAACAAAGGGAACATTGCTTATACCGTTCACTATGGCATTCCCGGATCCATGGAAGCCCTCTACCAGGAGGCCGGTCGGGCGGGTCGGGACAAACGATTGTTTACAGACGCCCCTGCCGACTGCTACGTACTTCTGACAAAGGAACGAAATATCGGCCTGTTGGACAAGGTCTGGGATGCTGCAACCTCGGTGGCCGAGCTCAAGGAGTCCGTCAAAGGTTTGAGCCGCGAAAGCGATGTAAACACCAACCTTTATCTGATGACGCAAAACCTCGACACTATAAATGATGAGTTCAAGCTGCTGACCGCAATCTATCAGTATTTCTTGCAGAACAGCGATGTCCAGACCATCTCAGCAAGCGCCTCCCAGTTTGGTACTGACAAATTCAAATTTGAAAAGGCGGTTTATCGACTCTTCCAGCTCGGCATCGTTTTAGACTGGCTCGTTGAAGATTTCTTCAAGGGCCGGCTGACGATCGAGTTCAGTTGCCCCGATGAAGAGCAACTGCAGAAGAATCTTGAGATTAAGCTCAGAAAATACGATACCAGCTTCAAGCTGAGCGACATCTTCCAAAGCAGCAATCAGTACCACAGGATCCTGTGCGAGCGCTTGGACAAGGGGACGATCGACAAAAACCAGTTCATCTTTCTTGTTCTACTCCTCTGGTCATACGATCATTTTGCGTATAACCGCCGCCAGTCACTAAAAACAGTGTATGAGCAATGCAGCGATCTGGCGGCCGGCAAGATCAGTGAGGAGGACTTCAAGAACCGCCTGGAAGGCTATTTCAAGTTCAACGAGTCCAGCCATCTGATGGCTCACCTTGCGGAAAATCCTGATGACATCTCTGTCTGGCTATCTATCTTTTTTGAGGAAGATAGCGCATCCGACTCGAAGGAAATCATCAGCACAGCGAAGCTCTCCACTCTGAAAGAGCAACTCTCGCGCTTTCTGGAGTCCTACAAGGACAATATCTGCCTGAATTACTTAAGCGGCATACTCCGTCTGACGACCGATGAATTCGATGACGCTGATGGAGAGCGGCGCATGGCCTCGTCCCTGGAGCGTCTCAAACAGCAGTGCAGTGAACAGGTCGAAGCGTTGATCCGGGATACCTTGAAGCTCAAACCGCTGTTCTCGGTTGATGCCCAGTGCCGTTTCGCAAGGTTGATTAATGAAAAATTCCCCGAATCGCCTTTCCTTGAAATAATAAATGCCGAATTCGAGGATCCCTATTCCTACCATCAGCTTTTGACTCCCCTGCTTACGAGGCTCGCCAAGCTCACGACTATTTATAAAGGAATCGAGTGGTGAACGACTTACAAAAACTGAACAAAGTCATAGGTTCGCTTGAGGAGCAAGCCTCCCAAGTAACGGAGTTCAATGGAATTCTGCGAGCGATAAACGATGCGCGCTCGGAGATTAATGCGAGCAATGGCGCCCTAGCATCACTGTCCAATGAACAGAAGCAACTCATCAAGGACTGTCACGGCAAGTTTGATGACTTTGACAAACGCTTTTCCGATCTCGAAAAGAAGCTGACTCACTTGGAAGAAGGCCAGGATAGAGTGCTGCGAATCATCGGCGAGCTGAAGATCCTCTCCCCTGACCAGTTCGAGCATGGGCGAGACAAAATCCTGTTGAAGCTTACCGAGCTCAATTTCCTGACCCCGGTCCAGTACGACGAAGGACGTCAAGCTGCTAATGAAGAGTTGAACTATACGATTAGTGAACTGGCGCAGAAGATCGAACAGGCCAATCGCGCTCATCAGGCGTCACTCAAGTCGCTAAAGGCAATGACTGTCTTGGGTATACTTGCGTTGGCGGGAGGTATCACATTTCTCGCGTATGTCTTACTGCACTAGCGAGAGGACGTTGGTTATTATGTCATGGAGTCGCCTGTCACTGAGGCCGACATTCTGCAGATGGCTCAACAGCTGGCGATGAGTCGTCTGTCTAAAGGCCGGGCACTGACTGAGTCCAAGAATGTTGGCGCCGACGCGGAATTGACGCAGTGCCGAGATGTCAGTGACCCAGTCTGATACTTCGCGAGCTATTACCTTTGCCGGATTTGTGCGGTTTTGGAGATGGGTCAGTCTTGCATCAGCACGTGGGTCAATTCGGCACGAGCGCCAACAGTCATGCGAAAGAAGTGGTGGAAGCATGGCGAACAAAAATCCTTAGTACGGGCGGTCCGGCGAGGCGAAGATTGCCAATGATTTACGCATTGTGCCTCTCTCCCTATTTCTCGATGTAGTTATCTCGCCAGCCGTCTGAAACGGTAACTTGTATCACTGACTTAGGTATCGACTTCAAAACCTTCCCAAGATTGAGGAAGCTCAAGCCGTAAGCCACTGACAAACGGTCGAAATCATTTCTCACAAGCCCTGGGGCATCAAGTCGCTTGGGTAGCTCCAACGGCCTGACTTTCACTCTCATCCACTCGTACAGGCTGGGATGGTTGTTCAACGTTTCTTTCAATCGACCGTAAAACGGCATACGGCTCCCTCCCCCGCACAGATATACAGGAATATCTGTTAGCTGCTCCCGCGTCAGGTAGCCTCGTGAGGTCTTCCAATATGTTTCGTGCCCCACTTGCTTAAACACCTTCCCGTAAAACTGTCGGTCTGAATGTTGGCGAGGATCTAAAAATTGGACCTTGGCCGCTGAGAAATAGGCTTCAAGCTGTTGTGGCATTCCTTCCTCGCCATCTGTCACCTTTCTTGCAGCTGAAATCGCCTCCAGAAGATCTTCCCGATTGGATGTTCGCTCTTCAATAGCACGAGCCCACCAGTCCAGACGATTTCGATGCAGGTTGACAGCGCCAAGGGGCTCAACAGTCGCGGTATAAAACTCAAAGTCCCATTTACCGCGGCCTCGCTTGACGTGAAAAAGAGAAGCATCAATGGTCCCCGCGCCTATATCCACCATCATGAAGTTGTTAGCGGCATTATTATCAAACCGTTCCGAAGCGACATAGCCGTAGATCTGCGCTGCGATTTCTGGGACGACGGAAAGCTCCACATCCTCCTGATCGGACGGGAGCTCTCCCGCATCAAGCGCCTCAGCACGGTGTAATGCAGCGATAACCCCAATGTCATCAATTTTTTCTTCTGAGCTTCCAGCCAAAATCCAGGCCGCCGCACCCAGTAACCTAAACCCCTTCGTTTGTTCAGGATCCAAGTGGTTGGCCGTAGGGAATCCCAATGCCATTCGCCAGACAATATTACTCGAGCGGTAAACTACTTCCTTTTCGCTAAACAGCCAGGCACGCGCTCTTCGGATAATTAGAGCGAGAAACGCTACGACTCGCTGCTGGTACTTAACAACTGTAGGGTGGGCAAGGAAAGCCAACTTGATATCAGCCATTGCTCTACCCCCATCTTCAAGCGAAAACACTCCTCCCTCTTTGTAAAGCCGGCACGGCAGCAAAAAACTCGGTAATCCAGTAGCATTGCGAAATGGCACAGCAAATGCTTTTTCCAAAGCACTGTCACCGATAACGACCTTCACACTGGAGCTACCAAAATCCAGTCCGAGGACCAACGCCCGATCCTCCTGAGCAGTAATTCCCTCCTTCGGTATCGGCTGAACCTGTTGCCCCGTTAGTTCGAGTTTCAGTAACTCCAGTGTTTTCATTCCATCAGAGTGCCCCCAGCACGGTGCAGAGTCAGCACCAAGTGACATTTCATATCGAGTATCAGGGCTGGTACTGGCATCTCTAGTCTCACGAGGATTGACGCCTTGGCGGTAAACGCTCAAGTCAATACTCAGTTGCTGAGCTGCTGCATTGGGTTGCTTTGACGACAGAGGCGGCCGCGCCTTCTCTACCTTTTTCTTTTTACTTGCGGCTCCTTGTCGGGACGCCGGTGTCTGTTCTGTTATTACTTCGGCCGGTGCCTGGCCCCGCTCGGGTTTGCATTCTGCGTGCTGATGGCGCCCAGCATGCCCGGGCTTATGCCCCGTCGATTGGATAGTTAAAGGTCGAACAGGCAGCTCCTGCCCTATCTTGGCGAAGGCTTCTTTGAGCTTTTCTTCTAACGTCACGCGCATATGTCAGTCCCTTGAGATCAAAGCAGCCGAATTACACCACCTGTTACGAAGTTTTTGTCTGAGCTTCCACCGCTCTTCAGTTCAAGCTCAGCAATGCGCTCTTGAAATCTGTTACGCAATTTTTTCAGCTTCCCCTCGGCTGCTGGAATCATGCGCATGCGTCGCTCCTCACCAGAAGAGCGGTGCGACTGGATTGTCGTTATGAGTCGCTCTACTTGCTTGTCCAAATGTGATTGGAGAGCCTTTTTCATCATCTTTAGCCGATCACGATCCTCCCGGCCTTGGGCGCTTTGAAATTCATCAAAACGTTCATCCAACTGATCACGACAAGCATCGAAATAAGCGGCTGCAGCTTCGGTGTCTAACTCGTTGGCAACACTCAACCACTGGCTCCCACAAAGTGCTGCGGTATTAACAAGATGCTCTGCTAGCTCCCCATCGACGAAACAATCGTTCTGAAAAGGCCGAACAACATACTCCAATCGCTCGATGTCGCGGGTACCGGAAACGGTCCAGCGATAGATGCCAAAGACATATATGCCAGGCTCAAAACCTTGCACCTCAAATGCGGCAAGGTCGATCGCTGAAACCGGGAACTTTGCCGGGCTTTTGCCCGCTTGGCGAAGACGATCGGTGACAAATCGAATCAGTGGATGATCCTGCGTTACACGCTCAAAAGCACTGGACGGATTTCCCTGACGGTTCTCGAAGAGCAATGGTTTAGGACGTTGACTCAACAGCTGGCTTCGCCCCTGTAAGCGATACAGATCTACAAACTCAGCGAACTCGACTCGAGCCTGCACGGAAAGCTCAAGGTCATATTCCATTGGGTCTCGATCAGACGGCACAAAACGTGAGCCGGGATAGTGCACGATCAAAAAATCACGTGCATAGCTCAACAAGTCTTCCCCCCGGATGTACCGGCCCAACTCCTTGGCAGCCCGCACCTTGTTCTGGATGAAGTCACTATGCGCGATTAACTGAGTAGCCTGAGCCTCGAGCTCCTCTTGCTGCCGATTGGTGTTTTCAATCGCGAGGCTGGCTTGATTGATACGTTGAGTCTCTTCTTCCGGAGTCAGCTTATGGGTAAGTAGGTCTTGAGTTAGCTCCCGAATTTGCTCTCCAAGAATCCCCTCCATACTACCCAACGCGCACGTGAATATATTCAGCCTATCCAGCAAGCGGTCATAGACTCGTTCGTCGATGGTGTCGGCATACATAAAATTCCAGATCATGATCCGCTCAGCTTCCTGGCCGATGCGGTCAATTCGACCTATCCGCTGCTCAATGCGCATTGGGTTCCAAGGAAGATCGTAGTTGATGACCAAGCTGGAGAACTGTAAATCGACCCCCTCTGAAGCCACTTCAGAAGACAACAGAATACTGGGGCCCTGAGGTTCTTGAAAGCGCGCCAGCGCCTGCTGTTTATCCATGCCCCCCTGGACCAACACAGAGGCATAGCCATCTTCACGTAAACGTTCAGCAAGGTAGGCCAGGGTCTGCCGGTAGAACGCAAATAAGACTACCTTTTTACCTGGGTTGTCAGCCCAATAGATACGCAGATTCTTCAGCAACTCAGCGTACTTGCTATCGTTGTGCCTCAGCGTTTCGTAATCGCCCACCTCTCGGGCAATATCCACCAACGCCGAGAGCAGCGACCCCATCTCATCAGGCTGTGGTGCCTTCTCTTCCAGCAGATCACCTTGTAAGTCATACAAGGTCTCCTCAAGTTCATCCTGCTCCAGAGCAGCATGTTTTTTCTGCCAGGCTCGGCAGGCTGCCGCCATACAGCTGGACATCTGTCGCTGCGGGATAGTCAGCATGAAGCCAGTGGATACAGCACGCGCCACACAGTACCCACGAATCGCTTCAGTGACCTGCTCGTAAAAATCGGACTCACTACCGCTCATGGTTGCGCGGATCGCGTATGGCGCACGCACTACCCGCCCTTCGTGCACGTCCCGTTTTAGGGTACGGGTCACTACCTTACTGAGCGGGTTTATTCGGTCTAGTTGATCAGCCAGCTCTGCCCGCCCTTTGGGATCGGCCAATCTCTTGTTACTGGGGGCATGCCCCCGCAGATAGGTGATCTGCTCGTTATCCTCGAAAAAGCGTGCTTCAAGCGCCTCATCCAGGCCTTCGACAAAATCCGTGCGCGTAATTGGCCCAGCCAAAATTCGATCTCGCAACCTTACGATAGGAGCATTAGCCTCAAGGCTGTATCGAAAGCTCTCCTCGTAGGGGAAGGCATCTTCGTCGATCAGATTGAGCAGGTTGAATAAGTCTGAACTGCGCAGTTGGATGGGTGTGGCCGAAAGCATGACCAGACTTGAGGCTACGGGGCGAAGCAACCGTCCCAACAGATTGGTCTGAGTACCCTTGTTACGCAGATAGTGCGCCTCATCGACCACAACCATATCCAGCAACGGCTCGTCCACCTCTGCATCTTCGAGAAATCTGGCCAATTTAGCAGCAGAGCGCTGACTGACTTGATCCGGCGAATTGAAGCCACGAGGTGGGCGCAACCCTTGCATGCTCGCGATGACCGCGAAGCCATCCTGTGGTCGCTCCCGCACTGCCTGAAGCTTCTTCAGCAAATCTCCTGCATCGACCATCTCCGCCAGCACACCAAAGCGGTTGGCCAGCTCATCACGCCACTTCTCCCTCAACATAGCCGGGCAAACAACCAATAATCGCTTTGCATCCAATCGCGCGCGCAATTCAGTCCAAATCAAGCCAGCCTCAATGGTTTTGCCTAGACCCACTTCATCAGCAATCAGAATGCCGTTGCAGGGCGAATCGAGAAACTGCAACACCGGCTTGAACTGATACGCCAGAAACTGGGTATTGGTAGTGTTGAGGCTGTAGATCAAGTTGGCCAGCTTGCCACTGAGCCGGTGAAAAGTAATCGCCGCCCGCAGGTCATCCTCGCCACTGAACCGTCCCCGTTCAATACACTCGTAGGGGCGTAGAGGCTTGTTTTCAACTTTTTCGAGGGTCGAGGGCAAAACGAAATCCTCGCTGCCATCGAGAAACGAAACCAACACCCGCTGTCGATGTGCAGGGCCATCGGTTTCGTTACCCAAGATGCCGACCCGCGCCGGATTGGCTTTCAGCCTGACCTTGTCGCCTGGATTCAGAATGCTCACTCCGGAGCTCCCTGCATTTTCCGAATTAACCTATCTGATTCCATGCTCAGCTCAGCCCCTTCAAATGTTTCAATGAGCTGACCTGGGAAATGCTTTTCGTACCACTCAAGCTTGGTTTCCCGATGGTTGCGGTAACCCTCGTCGGAAATCATGCCCCAGTGCTCCCAGATGTACGTTTGCCCTTGGCAATGAACCAGGAAGTCAGGCAGGTAAAATGTTCCATCTTTCGCGTATAGAGGCTGCTCATACTCGAAGGGAAGTTCACGCTCGAACAGCATGTTCGCGATGATGACCTCTGACTTCGATCGCACCATGAACTGGGCAAGCGTATGATGAATTTTGCCCTCCTCATACCAATCACACTTTCTGCTGAGCAGTTGCGAAACAGGCCTCATATCAAACAGTGAGGAGTTGATAACTACCAGATGTGACGCTTCAGGGCGACGCAGAGTTAACAGTGGGGAAAGGTCTTCTTCGATCAGAAGCGTGCAGTGCTTTTTGGCACGCGTCAGACCGGTATAGAGCAGCTCAGGTGAAAGCAGTGCCTGTTTGCTCTTGGGCAGCACGAAGTAAACACGCTCAAACTCGCTACCTTGAGACTTGTGCACTGAAATGGCATAGGCAAGCTCCAGGTTATCCTCCACTTTCTCGTCCCCAATCCATTTTCCATCGGGTGTTTTACCCAGAGAACGCCCATAGCCGATCCAGAAGCTCTCCTTGCGGGAAAAAAGAACTTGAAAATGCTTAATTCGGAACCAGGGTCCAAACGCATTTTTCCCATCCAATGCATGGGCTTTGACAAACCCGAGCTCGCCGTTGAAAACCTCTACAGGTTTGTTTGAGCGTCCATGAGTATCCCAGGCCCACAGAGGCTTGGAGCGCGAACGATTTCGGATTTGCATGACCTTATCAAACAGCGCTACCCCATCAATCAACCGATGTGGATCCGGCCTCCGTCCCTTACTGGCGACCTGAAGCAGCCCGTTGAGATGATCAGTACCGAAAAACTCACCGCGATATGGCGAGATAACCTGGGATTGCTCAGGGCGATCTACCCCCTCCTTATTCTTGAAGGCTGCTCGCCATAGCTCATATGGCTTCTCGTTATTGAGCGTCAGGCCCGTATCAGCTTGCATATCCGACTGCAGACTAGACACCAGCTTGTCCTCGAGATCCTGCTGGCCACTCCAATAGATAACCTGCAAATCCTCGTCGACCTTCCCTCCCTCTTGAACTCGGGCAAGCATCTGTTCGGCATGGGCCTTCTGAAGCTCTACCTCGCCACCGCTGTTACGCCGAATGAACAGCGAGGCTAGGTCAATAATCCCGGTGCCCGTCTTCTGGAGACGGTTTTCCATTTGCCGCACATTAGTGCACAGGGTCCCCAGACACTCGGGATAGTCCTTACCTAGCCAATCGATCAAATCCCCAAACACCTTGCCGCGACCTATTGGTGGCAGCTGGCTGGGATCACCAACCAGAATGAGTCGCCTCACCGAATTCCAATTGATGGCTCGGAACAACGCGGCAACCAACGTAAGGTCGAGCATGGAGGACTCATCGACGATGTAGGTCTCTATACCCTCCTCTCGAAAACCTCCCTGCCGCTTGAAGGTCAGGTTGTCATTCAACCAGCCGCGCTGAGCCAGAAACGAGTGGATGGTGGAGGCAGCTTTGCCCGTTTTTTCACGGATGCGATCTGCGGCCTTACCTGTCGGGGCCAAAAGCTGAAAAGATGCTCCGCTGCCGTGGACTCTTTCGACAGCATGAATCAATGAGCGAATAACGGTCGTCTTTCCGGTCCCAGCAGAGCCAGCCAGCACACACAATGGCCTGACAAAAATCTGCTGACAGACTGCAATCTGGCCCTCTATCGCCTCCCGGTACTGATCAGCGTCCATCCGGCTCAGGATGCTGCAGTCATCGCGAAGGTAATCGCCCCAATGAGACTCCGTCAGAGGCACCTTAAAGCTGATGTCGGCTCGCTTATTGAGCTCACGCAAGCACTTTGAAACCAGTTGCTCGTCTTCCCAGGCAGAGCGCAGGTACACGTAGCGTTGCCCTTCGTGCTCCCGAAACTCGAGAGCGCCCAGCATGTGCTCCTTATCGACCTCGTAGTAGCGCTCGGTAAACTGGTGTCGTTTCCACTCAGCGACAAAGCTCAAGTCATGGTTAACGTCATGCAAAACCTGAGATAACTCGAGGAATGTTTGCGTCGACTTGATGAGCAGCTGACCGACCGTGAACGCACGCAGACGCCTCCAGTCGTCCACCTCATACAAGAAAGCCGGCGCGATGTTGGGCGATGGGAAGATTCCGTGTTCGATCTTGCTGAGCCCAATGGTGTCATCCGGTCCGTCGCCGATATATGACTCGCAAAGGATGTAGGGGTTGTCGATGATCTCACTCAATTTGGCCGGCAGGCCATAAGTCGTTCGATCCTCCCCTAGCAAGCGCCTCACTTGAGTGCCATCCAAGCCGAACCTAGGTAACAAATCTCGACTGAGTGCTCGCTCCTCATCCGTCCTTAGCTGCCACTGCCGCTTGACCTTACTGACCTCATCGCTGTTAAGGGCAAGTCCATCAAACGCTTTTGCAGTACCATCGAGAAAGGCAAAAACAGCATCCTTGATCGCGACAGCCTCCTCAGCTTTCGCCTTGACGAAGCCAGGGATGGCGGCCTGAAAGCCGATGACATCAAGCACAGCCGGCAACCCGGGATAAAGCCCTCGACCTTGCCAAAGCTCGGCAATCACTGATTGGAGCCAGCTAATCCGGCTGCCCCAGTTTTCGCTATCGTCGCCCAGCTCTTGCAGACGGCAAGCAACCCCAAGTAGCTGCTCTACCAGAATGAGGGCATCGTCGTCAGATACATGCCTCGCTGCGTACTTGCATACTCGTGGGTTCGCCGGTACAGCAAGAATCTGCTCCAACACCTCCGGCTTATCCGTATAGCGGTGATAAGGGATCCGCATGCCCTGATCGGGGTAGTGGCTGGATACCACTCGCTGCCAAACGAATCCACCATATCGGTCTATGGTCTCCTGGCTGCATTCGTCATAGAACAGCTCCTCACCCAGAGCCTTGACCCGCGAGACACCAAGTAGCACATAGCGCTTGTTGTCTTCCTCACTGAACGGGTTGCTGAAGTTAGCGTAGTAAAAAACCAGGCTTCGACCGACCTCAACCTTGGCAAAAAAATTCCGAACCGCGGCCAAACGTTTGTCTGGATCGTATCCCCCCCTGGCTAGCTTGACCTCATCCTTATACATCTCCTCATAAGGCCAAATGCTGCAACTGGACGGTGGCATATCCCACTCGCGGCGCACGCCATCAGGACTTCTATCTTCCTTACGAAAGAACTCCGGCGTATCAGCAAAGGCGTGAATCCTGTCCTGGCCGAAAGCATTGATGCTATACATGCAAGGCGGTACATCCTTGCCCAACTTGCTACACCCTTGACCACATACCTTCTGTTCTTGGGCCAAATCGCGCTGCTCGCCGATCATGGTGCCTGGATAAGACTGTTGTCCGACACAAAAGGTATTGGCAGCAGGGTCCTTACAAACATGACCATTCCAGCCATCTGCATGCCAAGCCAATCGAGCGGTGATATGCGTAGTCATTACTGCTGCTCCTTACTCATCACCGGAATCCCTATTGCCGCGCTTCGGAATAGACTTCTTCGGCACTGGTGGTAGATGGCACCAGCCTAGCTTTTCCTCAAGCTGTCGCCAGGCTTGATCGATCAAGGAACGCTCAGCGCGTTTGAAAACTCCATCGCGCAGGACCGATAGTGGTAGCCATTGACCGTCTGTTTCCGGATAGAAGAAATGCGTGTAGGCGTTACCTGTGTGCGACAGACGATGGGTCTCGTACTGTTCGGAGAGCATCGTGAAAGCATGGTTAGGACTCTGCGCCACCTTTTTTGGAAAGCCCTCAGGCATCTGGATGGGGCTGCATTCCAGCTCGCAGCGGTCCAGGCCTATCTGACGGAGCCAAAGGCCGCCCTCATCCTCAGCGAACAGATCATTCTGGCGTTTATTCTTTGGGCCGATGTGCACGGTGACGAAACGGGTGCAACCGGGTGGCCGATACTGCAAAGGGATATTCGGCATACCAGTAGGTTCGGCCTGCTGCAAGGCATACCCTCGGTCACTAAGCGCGACCAGCAAGGGCGCCCCCATTGGCAGCACCTCAACAGACAGTTCCTGGCTTATCAGCTTCAGAAAGTCACGATCCTGGATGGAATCCATGTTGACCACCAGGTCGGCAATAGCACCATCGCGCAACGGAACATCACCACCATAGAGGAACTCCCACTGCCCGTTAACGCGCTGCATCGGCAGGCTAATTCTTCTACTTCCCTGTCCATAACGCATAGTTCAATTCCCCTCGGCCTATTCGGCGAAAAACGCCCAGGCGATGCGATAGTCGGCTTCGCGGTTGGCCGGAATAAACCAGGCGCTGTCCATCACATCGGTGCTACCGCTCTGCTCGCCTGCAGCTTGCTGGCCGTCATCAGCATCATTGTCTTCGTCGTCATCGACGTCATCGACGTCGTGGCCTTTTTCTTCGGCGCAGGTTGGACCTCGTAGGAACTAAAGCAAGCATGCTTGTTGGTGAAGGAGTAATCGTGATGGACCATCCTTGGGATACTGCAGCCTTTTTAATACGATAGCAGTCACATTATCCGCGTTGCCCTTCAAGCGTAAAGCCACCGGTACAATTTTCCCTTCATATCAATCATGTAAATCGTCATCTACATGACTGCACTTAGCTGGACGTGCCCCCCTGAAGCCGACGCGGCAGGGAACTTGAGTCTATGGAAGTCTTCAGTCGACACCTGGCTCAGCCTCCGGCCCGACTAAGGTATTTTTTCAGCCGATCAGCCTGGTTAACCTCCTCGAGGTTATCGAACCCGATTCGCGCCTTACTCCAGCACAGAAAGCAATCATCGAAACCGATTACGGCATGCTGAACGGCCAACTGCTGATTCCTACTCGCAAGGCGCTGGTGCAGTATGTATTGCAGTGTTATCAGATCGACCCTACAAAAATGGAGCCCCGACCTGAATCCCAGCAGATCGTCGTGAGAAATCTGACTGAACTGGAGCCATGGCTGTATAGCTGATAGTTGGGCTAGGCCGGACCCGTACTTCCGTACTGAGTACAGCCTGTCTGACCATGCAACGGGACGACCGCGCTACGTGGGTAATAGCGAAACCTGCAAACACTAGTGCGAGGATTGCATCAAGTCACTCCCCTGCCCTTCGCTGGCCGAAGGCAATGCCTGAAAGCCCAGGGGACCCAATGTGTTGATCGATGACAATGACCGTCTGGGCAGCTCCGTTTTCCGCACTACAGGCTTCGCCAGCATCCGCACCACGGCGGCATCCATGAGTGTCGTGCACTTTATTATTTTCTGCTCAAGCTCCTGACAATGCGGCCCGGCCAAGTGAACTTGTAAATAGGGCTTAGGAATTGCGCTCGCTAAAAATCGATCGACGTTATTTTTCACGCACCGGGCGCCGACGCTATCAGCAATCCACGCGAAATCATTCAAAACGCAAAAAACTTTACAGTAAATAAATTTACACCGGCGCCTCGTATCAGGCATCATCTGGACCAGCTCACATTCAGGAATGCCAATGCCGCTCCCCAAACACGAAGCCCTCCTCAGGCTACGCGCGATAGAGCTAATCAGTTATTGGGAGGGTCGTCTGATCACCACTCAGTTGATGGCATGGTTTGGCATCAGCCGCCAGCAAGCTTCTTCCGACATCAATCGCTATAACAGCGAGTTCAATCCAGGCTCGCTAATTCACAGCCCTGCAGTTAAAGGCTATGTCCCGACGGCTGGCTTTCAGCCCGTACTGAGCGCTGGACACATCAATGAGTACATGGCACTCATCGGCGAGCAATCTGATCAGCCCGTGTCTGAGATTTTGGAAGCTCACCCCAGCGTCACTACTGTCCAACTTCCAGATCGTGCAGCCCGCCCTGAAGTGGTTCGCGAGTTAATCAGAGCCTGCCGCAATGCCGGCAGCCTGAAAGTGCTCTACGCCTCCATGTCCAACCCGCAAATTCATGAACGTGTGATTTCACCTCACACGCTCGTTTATACGGGCTTCCGCTGGCACGTTCGCGCTTGGTGCCATAAGCGCCTGGCCTTCCGCGACTTTTTACTCTCACGTATCTACCGAACGCCAAAATCGTGCGTCGCTCATGCCCCCTTACCGTGTACAGACAGTGGCTGGCACGACCAAGTCAACCTGACACTGATCCCTAATGAACTACTTAGCGATGCCCAAAAGTCTTTGGTTGAACGCGATTTTGGTATGCCAGAAGGCCGTCTGCAACTGACCGTTCGCACAGCACTTGCCCACTACACCCTTCAACGTTATCAGGCTGCCATCACCTCGGAAGAAGCTGAGCGAGTACACGAGCATCCATTGCAATTGCTTCCAGCTGATCGCGCCAAGCTAACTCCCTTCCTCTTTAGCAGTGATGGGGAATAGACATGCATAGCTTCCATTACGACTCTGACTTAATCGGCGGCTCGTTGCAGGTGCGTGAATCACGCATCGTTGCAGACCTGCTGCTGAAGGACGCCAGCCCTGAGCAATGGCATGAGGCCATACAGCAACAGAACCGGCTGCAGAAACGCGCACCTGCCTCGGCCAAGCGTGTGGCTCACGCCATCCGCAAGCGACTGGAGCGACTGGATGCCCCTTTCTGGCGGGCAATTCGAGATGGAGATGATGAACTCGCCACCCAAGTGGTTTTCTGCTCGGCCTTGGAGCGCAACCTGCTCCTCGTCGAATTCATCGAGACCGTCCTCAAAGACGCTTTCGTCACCCGCGCCGGCGTGCTAGAGCCCTACCACTGGAATGAGTTTCTGGATGAACGCAGCCATCGAGATTCGACCATCACCACCTGGACGGAGTCCAGCCGTAAGAAGATGGCGCAGGTCGTCTATCGCATGCTGGCCGAGGTCGGCCTGTTGAAAAGCACCCGCAACATGAAACTACAAAAACTGATGATTCGGTCAGAGGTCCGCGTATTGCTGGATGACAGCTACCGCTATCGCATAAAAGCCTGTTTGGAAGTATCCAATGCCACCGGACAGTAGGCGTGGAATAAGGAGTGTTCGCATGAATCAGCAACTGCAGGATCGGCTAAACCAGATCCCAGACAAGATCCTCACCGAAGAGTTCTTGAAGAGCCAAGGATTGGGCAATGAGCTCGGTTTCTGGATCTTCGACTATGCCCCCGAGGATGAGCTGCAGGTGCGCGAATACCTCAGTTTTCTGCAGGGCTTCCTTGCCAAGAAGCACAGTCAGCTCAAAGTGGCTCATATCAATCTGCTGCAGGCTATGCGCGAGTATCTGGATCAACGCAGCTTCACTGAAAAAGCCATTCAGATGCAGCAAACCAAAGGTGACCTCGCGTTGCTCAAGGCGCTATCCGGACCGTTGCATATGGATAAATTCGCACCCTTCCTAATGGAACACAGCGACGCCGATCAACACGACGTGGTGCTAATCAGTGGCGTTGGCTCAGTTTGGCCGGTTCTTCGCGCCCACAACCTTCTCAACAAGCTACACGCGCTGCTTGGCCACAAGCCTCTGGTTCTTTTTTACCCCGGTCATTACTCAGGGCAGTCACTCGCCTTGTTCGACCGCATTCCCAGCAACAACTACTACCGCGCCTTCAAGCTGGTTCCCTGATAAATAAGGACGATTGCCGTGAGCATTAAAGATATTTTCTTCAAGGAACTCGATCGCCCGATCAACGGCGTGGTTAAGGCGGATCAGTCCGACGACGCAACCGTGCACCAAGAGCTGGATGAGTACGTTGTCACCAACGAGCTGGAAAAACACTTCCGCAGCTTCTTCGAGTCCTACAGTACTGACTTGAACGATCCCTCCATCGCCAACCGCGTGGGCGTATGGATCAGCGGTTTCTTCGGCTCGGGTAAGTCGCACTTCCTCAAGACCTTGTCATACCTGCTGGCCAACATCGAAGCGCGCGACGACCAGGGCAATGCCCGCAAGGCTGTTTCGTTCTTTGATGCGAGTAAACTGCGTGATGCCACCATCCGTGCCGACATCGACAAGGCCGTTGCCAACAGTGCCGATGTCATCTTGTTTAACATCGACAGCAAAGCCAGCTCCAACGATGCCGGCAACCCGATCCTCAATGTCTTCCTACGGGTGTTCAACGAGCATCAAGGCTTCAGTGGCGACCATCCCCACATCGCCCACATGGAGCGTCACCTAGCCCAGCGCGGCGCCTATGAGCGATTCAAGCAAGCCTTTAATGAGTCCACTGGGATGGACTGGACTGAGGAGCGTGATGGCTATCAGTTCTACCAGGATGACATTGAGCAAGCGGTAGCCGCAGCCCTCGACTTATCTGCTGAGGCCGCGCACAAGTGGTTCGAAGACTCCGAACAAACGTTCAGCGTCTCGGTCGAAAACTTCTGCAACTGGGTACGCGAATACCTCGACACCCAGCCAGCCAAACACCGCGTCCTATTCCTGGTGGACGAAGTCGGCCAGTTCATCGGCAGCGACACCAAACTGATGCTAACCCTGCAGACCATCACCGAAAACCTCGGCACCATCTGCAAAGGCCGCGCCTGGATCATTGTCACTTCTCAGGCCGATATGGATGCCGTACTGGGTGAGCTGTCCGCCTCCAAGGCCAACGACTTCTCGAAAATTGCCGGGCGCTTCAAAACCCGACTTTCACTGTCCAGCTCCAACACTGACGAAGTCATCCAGAAGCGTTTACTGCGTAAAACACCGGAAGCTGAAGCCGAGCTGCGCGCCCTCTGGGAACATAAAGGCGACATCCTGCGCAACCAGATCACCTTCGACCGCTCCGGCCCGACCCTGAAGAACTTCGATGGTCCGGAAAGCTTCATCAGCAACTACCCCTTTGCGCCGTACCACTTCCAGCTGGTGCAAAAGGTCTTCGAGGAAATCCGCAAGGTCGGTGCCACCGGGGCGCACCTGGCCTACGGCGAGCGTTCCATGCTCGATGCCTTCCAGATGGCAGCCATGGCCATTGCGGAGAAACCGCTCGGCGCGCTGATTCCCATGTACAGCTTCTACCGCGCCGTCGAAGGCTTCCTCGATACAGCCGTCAAGCGCACCATCGACCAAGCGGGCGAAAGCAGCGTCCTCGACGCCTTCGACGTACAGATCCTGCGCACCCTGTTCATGATCCGCTATGTCGACTTGATCAAGGGCACCCTCGACAACCTCGTCACCCTCTCCATTGAACAGGTCGACGAAGACAAACTAGCACTACGTCGCCGCATCGAAGAAACCCTCCAGCGCCTTGAAAAGGAAAGCCTGATCACCCGAAACGGTGACGAATTTGTCTTCCTCACAAACGAGGAACGCGACATCACCCGCAAGATCAAGGCCACAGAGATCGCCGGTTCAGAAGAGAACAAGGCACTGTCGGACCTGATCTACAAAGACCTGCTCAAGGACAAGAACAAGTTCCGCTACAGCGTCAACAAGACCGACTACAGTATCGGTCGCTACCTCGACGGCCACAGTCTGGAAGGCCGTTACGAGCACGACCTCCGTACCGAAGTGATCTCGCCACTGGATCTCGACTACACCCTCTATGGCGAAGCCGGCTGCATCAATAAAAGCAACGAAGCTCCTGCCGGCATGGCACTGTTCAAATTACCCGATAGCAAGGATTTCTTCACCGAGCTGCGCACCTGGCTGAAGACCAACAAGTTCATCCGCCTCAACGACGACGGCAGCCAGCCTGAGCTGAGCAAGATCCTCGCCGAACGAGGTCGCGAAAACCAAGAGCGTAAAAAGCGCCTGCGTTTGCTACTTGAAGAGCTGGCCGAGCGCGCAGAGGTCTATGCACAAGGGCAGCACCTGAAGCTCAAAAGCAACAATATTGTTAGCAAGTTCGACGAGGTGTGCCAGTACCTCCTTGAAAACACCTTCACCAAATTAGGCTACTTGCGAGTATTACAGCAGGAGCCAGAGCGTGAACTCCACGCCATTCTGCACACTAATGACATCGGCCAACTCGGCCTGACCCTCGATGGTGATGAAGGCAATCCGCAGGCCATCAAGGAAGTTGAACAATTCATCTCGCTGCGCGCCTCCGGCAACGAACGTTTGCTGGTCGCAGACATCATCGAGCGTTTCAGTAAGCGCCCCTATGGCTGGCCGGACGGAGAGATCCTGCTGGTCCTCGGTCGCCTGGCCGCTTCCAGCCGTATTTCGTTCCACGCCGCGGGCCCCAGCATGCCGCTGCCGGACGCCTTCGAGTACCTCACCAACAGCCGTAAGCGCCGTGAAGTCTCGGTGCAAAAGAAGCGCCAGACCGACGAAGGACTGCTCAAGCAAGCACGTAATCTGACCCAGGAGCTGTTCAACGCCCTTGGCCCAGCAGGCGAGAAGGAGTTGTTTGAGTATTACTGCGTGCACTTCGGCAGCTGGCGCACCAACCTGGAAAAATACAAAGCAACGGTTAGCGCCGGGCGCTTCCCTGGCAAAGAGTCCATAGAACAGGCCTTGCTCAGCCTGCAGCGCCTGCTGAGCAACACTGATAGCGTCGACTTTTTCAAGGCCGTGGTCGACAACAAGGATGACTTGCTGGATCTGGAAGAGGACTACCGGGATCTACACGAGTTCTTCACCAACCAGTTGCATACCTGGCAGCAGCTGCAGCTGGCCTTGCGTCGTTTCGACAAGAACAAACCAGCGCTGGATAAAGACGAGAAAGCCCGCAAAGCGCTGGCCGAGCTGAAAGCCATTGAGCAGAACACCACGCCCTACGGTCAGCTGCACCAGGTCGCCACACTGGTTGAAACGGTAGAAACCATTAACGCCGCCATCTTGTCTGAAAAGCGTCAACATGCCCTGGCCCGTGTCGACGAAAAAATCGCCCAATTACAGTCCGAGATTGCCAAAAGCGGTATCGAAACCGCTGAGCTGAGTAACCGCTTACTGCGTCCCTTGCAACTGGTTAAGGCGGACCTAGAGACCGAAACCAGCATCGCCAACATCTACATGCTGCAAACCCAGACCGCTGACGAGCGCCTGAACGACGGCGTGTTCGATCTGGAACGCGCCATTCAGGCCGAGGTTGAACGCCTGCAGAAGCTTCAGGAAGAGCAGGCCAAGGCCGCACAGGCAGCCAACACAGCTAACGGCGTCAAGGAAGACCGAGCGCCTGCCCTGGTGCCAACATCCAAACCTGTAGCGCCACCCAAACCGGTGGTCGAAGTGGCAGCGA
The DNA here is from genome assembly GCF_009600165.1 of Pseudomonas sp. FSL R10-0399. Lineage (NCBI taxonomy): Bacteria > Pseudomonadati > Pseudomonadota > Gammaproteobacteria > Pseudomonadales > Pseudomonadaceae > Pseudomonas > Pseudomonas sp. FSL R10-0399. Next base: position 14,701 of record NZ_WIWK01000038.1, on the reverse strand, counting down.
CCAGTGTGTTCAACAAACTAGGGAACGGCTTGTATCTAGAAAGCCAGAGCGATATCGACCGCTTTATCGACGCCCTCAAGGTAGAGCTGGAAAACGCGGTTAAGCAAGACAAACGCATTCGTATTCGCTGACCCAGCACAACCAGCAAGAAATGAGACCACCTCCAGGCCGCAGTAAAGCGTCAATGTCAGCTCAAGAAGATTAGGGAAAGCCCATATGAACACCAACAACATCAAACGCTACGCCCCCAAGGCACGCACCGCCTTCATTGCCGCAATGACCAAGCGCGCAGCGCTGTTTGGCATCCGCGAACCCAGCATGGGCATCGAACCGCTGGAGCAGAAAGGCGATCTGGCGCTTATCGGTGATCGTCCGTTCCCGGCAAGCATAATTCGCCCCCGTGCCGCGCTGGTGAAAAAGATCGAGCAGATAGGCTTTACCCAGGCCATGGAGCAGGCCGCCTACAGTTGGTTCAACCGCCTCTGCGCCATCCGCTACATGGAGCTCAAGGGCTACCTCGATCACGGTCGCCGTGTGCTCAGCCATCCGGATCAACCGGGTAGTTTTCAGATTCTCGACGACTGCCTGGATATCGATCTGGAAGGCCTCGACAAGCAGCGTATCGCCGAGCTAAAGCTGGACGGCACCAAGGACGAAGAGCTGTACCGCGAGCTGCTGCTAGCCCAGTGTCATGCCTTGCACCAGGCCATGCCCTTTCTGTTCGAGGCGGTCGATGACGCCACAGAGCTGCTGCTGCCGGACAACCTGACCAAAACCGACTCGCTTATCCGCGAGCTGATCAGCGCCATTCCCGACGAGGACTGGCATGACGTGGAGATCATCGGCTGGCTATACCAGTTCTACATCTCCGAGAAGAAGGAACAGGTCATCGGCAAGGTGGTGAAGAGCGAGGACATCCCCGCCGCCACCCAACTGTTCACCCCCAATTGGATCGTCCAGTACCTGGTGCAGAACTCCGTGGGCCGCCAGTGGCTGCAGACCTACCCGGACTCGCCGCTGAAAGGGAAGATGCCCTACTACATCGAGCCAGCCGAACAGACCTCGGAAGTGCAGGCCCAACTGGCCGAGATCACGCCGGAGAGTATTGATCCGCTGACTATCAAGGTGCTCGACCCGGCCTGTGGCTCCGGCCATATCCTTGTCGAGGCCTACAAGGTGCTCAAGGAGATCTACACCGAGCGTGGTCATCGCAGCCGGGACATTCCGCAGCTGATTCTGGAAAACAACCTGTTCGGTCTGGACATCGACGACCGCGCCGGCCAGCTCGCCGGCTTCGCGTTGATGATGCTGGCTCGCGAGGATGACCGCCGTATCTTCGGCCGCGAGATCAAACTCAACGTATTGTCCCTGCAGGAAACCAGTTTTATCGACCTGAACAAGCTCTGGAAAGCCCTGAACCTAAATGGTGACTGGAGTGCTGGCCAGACGGGCAATCTATTGGAAACTCCGCAAAAAGACTTCGCGACATACGGCGATGCACGCTACTTAATGTTCACACGCATCCTCGCCAGCTTTGAAAAGGCCAAGACCTTCGGCTCACTGATTGAAATCACAGCCGAATACGAAGAACCGCTGGCAGAGCTACTCTCTACCCTTCATGAACTGAAGGTCAGCAAAGATCCGGCTCAAAAAGAGGCCGCCCTAAATCTTATCCCGTATGTGCAGCAGGCGTGGCTCTTGGCGCAGCGCTTCGATGCTGTGGTTGCGAATCCGCCATATTTGGCCAGCAAGGGGATGGGCTTTGAACTGAAGGAATTTATAGCCAAGAACTATCCGACTAGCAAGTCGGACCTCTTTGCCGCTTTTATAGAGCGCGGATTTTTATTAATAAAAGACAGCGGCATAAATGCCCAGGTAACATTGCAAACATGGATGTTTCTGTCCGGACTTAAAGAGTTTCGTGAATGGATGATCAGCGAAAAATGCATCAAAAACATTCTGCAAATTGGCTACAACAGCTTTCCAGAACTAAATTCGAAGATAGTACAGTGCGCTGTCTTGGTTTCTGAAAATCAAAAAAGAAAAGGCTACCACGGCGTATATATAAATCTTAACAAAGCACCACAATCTGCAAACAAGGAAGAAGTATTCCTTCAAGGATCTGAAAAAGCCACTTTTTTAATTGATCAAGATAAATTTTCTTGCATTCCTGGTTCCCCTATTGCTTACTGGATATCAGAAAAATTAAGGGAGACCTTTGCCGGCTCTCTTTCCATAGAGTCTGTAGCTCCTGTTAGGCAAGGATTCCAGACGGGTGACAATGACAGATTTCTAAGGCTCTGGCACGAAGTCGATTTCTCAAAATTTGAGTTCAATGCCGAGAGCAAAGATCAAGTATGGAGCAAAAACAAAAAATGGGTTCCTTATAATAAGGGTGGCGATTTCAAGAAGTGGTTTGGCAACAATGATTATGTTGTTGCTTTCGACCATGATAATTACAACCAGCTATCAACGCTTGGAAATTGTCTTCCTTCTAGAAATTTGTACTTCAAAAAATCAATAACATGGTCTGCATTGACATCATCTCACTTTGGAGCAAGGTTGAGCCCGAAGGGATTTACTTTCAGTGCAAAAGGTGCCTGTGCCTTCCCAAGCTCTGAACTTGACTTTTCACTTGTATGCTCGCTCCTGAATTCTGAGGTTGCAAGGAAAAGCTTAGAATTCTTGGCTCCAACATTGGACTTTAATGTTGGCGACATCAGGAGAATCCCTTTTTGCGTTTCAGAACACTCAAAGTCAATAATTCATAAGAATTTTTTTGAAATACAAGATATTGCTCAGAGCGATTGGAATTCATTTGAGTTTTCATGGCTTTTCCTAAAGAGCCCGCTTTTAAAGGTTGCTCAAAACTCAATTCGGAATTCGCTGCAATCTCACGTTGAGTCCGGACGTAACCTCACCAAAAAGCTAAAGGCGATTGAGGAGGAAAATAATAAAATTTTCGCTGAGAATTATGGGCTTGAAGGCGAGGTGGATACTGATGTCCCTGATGAAATTGTAACTATATATAGCAACCCAATTTATCGCTACGGAAAAACACAGGATTTCGAATCTCTGAGTTTTAGGTTCCAGTCTGAGACACTATCAGAATTAGTCTGCTACACCATCGGCTGTATCATGGGACGATACTCTCTCGATCAGGAGGGACTCGTCTACGCCCGTTCCAGTAACCAAGGCTTTGCCGAACTGGTCGCTGAGGGTACCTATAAAACCTTCCCCGCCGACAGTGACGGCATCCTGCCCCTGACCGATCAGGAGTGGTTCGCCGATGACGCCTCCAACCGCTTCCGCGAGTTCGTTCGCACCGTTTGGGGCGAGGCGTACCTGCAGGAAAACCTCGACTTCGTCGCTGAAAGCCTTTGCCTCTACGCCATCAAGCCCAAGCGTGGCGAGTCGGCGCTGGACACCATCCGCCGCTATCTGAGCACCCAGTTCTTCAAGGACCACCTCAAGACCTACAAGAAGCGCCCCATCTACTGGCTGTTCAGTTCCGGTAAGCACAAAGCCTTCGAGTGCTTGGTCTACCTGCACCGCTACAACGAAGGCACCCTGGCGCGCATGCGTACAGAGTACGTCATCCCCCTCACCGCCAAGCTCAACACCTACGCTAACAAGCTAGCCACGGACATCGAAAACGAAACAGTCACGTCTGAGAAAAAGCGTCTGGAAAAGGAACTAGCCACTCTGCATAACCAGCAAGCCGAACTCGCCACCTTCGACGAAAAACTCCGTCACCACGCGGACCAACGCATCAACCTGAATCTGGATGACGGCGTGAAAGTTAACTACGGTAAGTTTGGGGACTTATTGGCAGACGCGAAGATGGTTACTGGTGAAAAGTAAAAAACAACCTTTACACCATGTGGATATTAAATTTTATGCCGGTAGGCTGCAGAGTGATGTATGACTGACGAAGGAAAAATAAAAAGGACGTCTTATCGTGTAACCAGGATTGAAATAAGCAAGCTAAAGGGGATTTCAAACCTAGACTATAGCTTCGGAGAATCACTGATTACGGCAATCCTCGGGGTGAACGGATGCGGAAAATCAACAATTCTGCATGCGCTTGCCTGTGTATTTAGACCTTCCGAGTCCGCATCTAAAGACTACAACAAGTTATCAGATTTCTTAAAAAGCAATCCTGATGCAGACTGGAATGGCAGTCACTTTAAGATCCACTATGATTTTAAAGAGCAAGACTTGCGTAAAAAACCGCTTACAGCGCCAGAGCCTAAAACAGGCTCACAGATTTATTCCAAAAGTTCCCAGAGCTGGGCACCCAAATACTATCGAAGGCCTACACATGAGTCTACATATATCGGCCTACAAAATTTGCAAACCGGAGCAGACAATCCCGGATCATACAGGTATCGAAATTATGAAACCAGCGAGCTTGCACTTGAGGCTGCCGAGCTAATCAAAAGTGATATGATTTACGTTCTAGGTCGCCACTATGACAGGCTAAATCATCACATTGTAAGTGGTGGTGGCAAAGGGGATATTAAGACTATCATTTGGGGGCTTGAATCTGGAGGTGTAAGGTATAGTGAGCTATCAATGGGCTCAGGTGAGAAAAGGGTTCTAAGTATTTTATCAGCACTTCATCATATATCTTTTAAAAATGGTGGACTCCTGCTCATTGACGAGCTTGACGCCTTGCTACACCGAGCTTCCTTTAATAGGCTGATCGAAGTATTTATCAAAAGAAGCAGCGAGTCCAGATATCCTCTTCAGGTTGCGTTTACAACGCACAGAGAGACCATTTCTAAGTTTTTAGATCAAATAAATATTTGCTCAATCCTTGCTACTGAAGAGCGAACCGTTGCCCTACCTTACATTGACCCTGATGTGATGATGCAGCTTACAGGAGGTGCATGCAAGCCTATTGAAATTTATGTAGAAGACGAACTTTCAGAAGAAATAATTAGCAACTTTGTTTTCGGTATTAATGCATCTAAATACGTACACATTGAGAAATTCGGCGTTGCATCAAATGCGTTCGGTCTTGTAGCGGGAAAAATCTTGTTAAAGCACGATATATCTTCAACTATTTGCGTTCTTGATGGTGATGTATTTTTAACTGAAGGTGAGCGAGATAGCGAAATCAAGAGGCATTTAGGAGGCGATGATCGTGAGTACCAGCGCATATTGGCATTGAAATGTATAAAGTCATACAGATTAAAAAACACCCCTCCACCTGGAGGGAGAGGAGCGCCTGAGTACAATCAAAAAATACTATTCGAAAGCAGCAAGGCATCATCCCAGCAAATTGAAAGATTGCAGCATTTTTCGAGACAGATACTGAGCCTGGAAGACTGGCATGGTTACTATGACGAATTGGCAAGGTTGTCAAACGTAAGAAGGTGTAGGGATTATATCCTGGAGCACTTATCAGTCACTGACGATTGGGACTATTGCCTTGGCGAGATCAAAGAGTGGCTGACCAATAGACTTGTTGATCACGGATTCACTTCACACCATGAAAATAGCCAAGCTTCTCCCGAAAAAGTAGGCATTCACGTCGCTGCTTTCCAAGGATCTATCTGATGGACAGCCAACAATTGACTCAGGGCTTACAGCAGGCCTTCTTTAAAGAAGAATACCGCATCGTTTTCTGGTACGACCCTGAGCAGGGCTTCACGGATGAACTCGGCCAGCTCGATCTGCCCGGTGTGCAGGTGCTGAACATGCAAGGGCATTCCACCTTCGGTACTAAGCTCAAGCTGGAGCTTGAGGACACTGAAGGTAAGTACTTACTCTATTTCCCGTGCGCCGAACCTGACGCGAATGATGACTGGCTGCTGGACATCAAGCTGTACTCGCGCAGCTTCTATGCTGACAAGGTGTCACTGATCTTCAATGACCTGGGCCTGCACAAGCAGGTGCTCCGTGAGCATCTAGCCAGCCGTGAGCGCTTCCTTAGCAGCAAAGCTCGCCTAGCCAGCCTGAAGCGCTTGATCCAGCCAACTGACACCGAGCATGAGTTGGATCTGGCGATGATTGCCGTTGTGTTGGGTACAAGTGGCAGTGACGTCATGACGCTGCTTTGCACCCTGGCTCATGGTGCCGTACGTGACGATCTGGGTCTTGAGCAGAATCCTGCGGTCATCGATGAGCTGTACAAGTTCGGCCTAATGCCGGCGTTGCTGCAGGCCCTGCGTGAAGAGGTGGGCTATCAGGCCTCCATCGAGGAAATCAGTGGCGATAAACCGTTCAGCTTGGGGTATTTCCTTATTCGACTGCTAGCGACTGGGTTCTGCGAAAGCATCGGCGATATACCCAGCTGGGCATCAGCGATTGCTATTCCCTCAGCCAGCGCACGCGCTACTTCACGTGCACTGCTTTCCCGCTGGCGTGACAGCTCACGGTTTTACCAAGCCTACGATGAGATTTCCAGCTGGGTCGGTGAGGCCCTGCATATCACACAGAAGATTGGTGAAATCTCGTTGGAGATCTTGGCCAATGTAGCGACCTTCGAAGCCGTCGAGCGGCAGATCATTGTCGACCTGACCAAGGCTATTCCGGAAGCAGATCCGCGTGACCTCGGTTTGTTTTCGAAGATCATCTCCGAGCGACTGGATAACTACTGGGCGACTCGCCATAAGGACGATGAGACACGCCGCAAGTACCGGCTGCTATACACGGCGCTGTCAGCTGCAATCGACCTGTTTACACAGCGTCACCAGCACGCTGCAGGCTTCCACTTCGCCAGTACCGAGGCGTTGTACAAAGCCTATGAGAGCGAGCTGTACCGTTTTGACACGGCTTACCGCCATTATTTTGCCGCATCTCAGCGCGCGCACGTCGAGCTACTGAAGAAGCTCGATGAAGCCGTCGAGCAGTGCTATGCGTATTGGTATCTCGATCAGCTTGGACGCTCCTGGGGTGACCGTATGGAGGCCGAACAGCGCTTGGAACACTGGAAAATACCAGGCATTCCTAACCAGCAGAATTTCTATGAGCGTTGGGTGGCCCCCTTGTTGGAGGGACATCGTAGCAAGCGCGTTGTCGTTATTATCAGCGATGCCTTCCGCTATGAAGCCGCCGTCGAGCTGTGCCAGCGCATCAATGAAAAGCGTTACAGCAAGGCCAGCCTGAATAGCCAGTTGGGCGTATTGCCTAGTTACACCACATTGGGCATGGCTTCTCTGTTGCCACACCAGACGCTAGAGTATCGCGAAGGCAGTGATGGTGTTTTCGTAGATGGATTCAATACTGGCAACACCATCGCTCGCGACAAGGTTCTTGCCCAGCATGGCGGCATGGCCGTGACCGCGCTTCAGGTCAAAGAATGGTCCCGTGACGCGGGACGTGAAGCGCTCAAGGATCAACAGCTGGTTTACGTCTACCACAACGTGATTGATGACCGCAGCGATAAGGGCGGTGGTTCCGAGGTGGATACCTTCCATCACGTCGACTTCGCCATCGAGGAGCTCACCGAGTTAACCCGCAAGATCCTCATGCACTTCAATACCAGCACGGTGTTGATCACGGCGGATCACGGGTTTCTGTTCCAGCAGAGCAAGCTCGAGGCTGCCGATCGCACCTCGCTTGCCGAGAAGCCGGATAGCGCGATCAAGAGCAAGAAGCGCTACGTCATTGGCCATACGCTGCCTGCTGCCAAGGATGTTTGGCAGGGCTCGACCAAACAGACCGCAGGCACGACATCGGACACCCAATTTTGGATACCCAAAGGTGCGAACCGTTTCCACTTTGTGGGCGGTGCACGTTTCGTCCATGGTGGAGCCATGCCCCAGGAAATCGTTGTTCCTGTGCTGACGGTGAACCAGTTACGGGGCGAGAAAGCCGAAAAACGCACCAAGCGCAAAGTCGGGGTGATCTCACCGAAGTCAACCCTGAAGATGGTCACCAATATCCAGCGCTTTGACCTGATCCAGACCGAGTCGGTCAGCGAACAGGTGCTGTCGGTTACGGTTGCTGTGGCGATCTACGAAGGGGAGCAGCCGGTCTCCAGTGAGGAGGTTGTGACGTTCGACTGTGCGACGGATTCCATGAGCGAGCGCCTTAAGCAGGTACGCCTGTCACTATCAGGCAGCGACTTCGACCGGCAGAAAGATTACTTCCTGGTGATCCGCGATAAAGATCTGAACACTGAGCTTGAGCGCTACCGTGTGACGATTGATCTGGCCTTCACCGACGACTTTTTTTGAGAGCATGAGACTAGATGGAAACCCAAGTGGATAAAGATCTCGATCAGTTGCTCAACGAGCACTTTGCCGGTCGCGTGGTGCGCAAGGATCTGACCAAGCTGATAAAGGAAGGTGCGAACGTACCGGTTTACGTGCTTGAGTACCTGCTGGGTATGTACTGCGCGTCGGATGACTCAGAGGTGATCGAACAGGGCCTGAAGAACGTCAAGACGGTTTTAGCGGAAAACTATGTTCGCCCGGATGAGGCTGAGAAGGTCAAGTCTCTAGTTCGCGAGCGCGGTACGTACAAGGTGATCGACCGGGTCACCGTGCGATTGAATGAGAAAAAAGATCGCTACGAAGCCTCTTTCAGCAACCTCGGCATCAAGGACGCTGAGATCTCTGCCGGCATCGTCAAGGAATACGAAAAACTCCTTGTGGGCGGCATCTGGGTGATCGCAACCCTGAGCTATTACCACGAGGAAGGCCAATCGGGGTCGCCTTTTGGCGTCACGCTGCTCAAGCCGATCCAGATGCCGAACATGAACATGCAGGAGCTGTTCGCCGGGCGCGCAGCGCTGAATACACTGCAATGGCGCGAGGCTTTGATCCGCTCCATCGGCATGGAGCCCTCGACCCTGGATGAGTCCGTGCAGTGGCATTTGCTGGCCCGCATGGTTCCCTTCGTGGAGAACAACTACAACGTCTGCGAACTCGGCCCACGCGGTACAGGCAAGAGCCATATCTACAAGGAGTGCTCACCGAATAGCATGCTGGTGTCCGGCGGTCAAACCACCGTCGCTAACCTGTTCTACAACATGAGCAGTCGCCGTATCGGTCTGGTCGGTCTTTGGGATGTGGTGGCCTTCGATGAGGTGGCCGGCATCAACTTCAAGGACAAGGACGGCGTGCAGATCATGAAGGATTTCATGGCCTCCGGTTCGTTTGGTCGCGGTCGCGAGCAAATGGAAGCCTCAGCCTCCATGGTTTTCGTAGGTAACATTAACCAGAGCGTTGAATCACTGGTTAAAACCAGCCATCTGTTGGCCCCGTTCCCTGAGCAGATGATCGACGCAGCCTTTTTCGACAGATTCCACGCCTACATTCCTGGCTGGGAAATCCCGAAAATGCGCCCGGAATTTTTCACTAACAGATACGGACTAATCGTCGATTACCTGGCTGAATTTTTCCGCGAAATGCGCAAACGCAGCTTCGCCGACGCCATCGACAAACACTTCAAACTGGGTAACAACCTTAACCAGCGAGACGTGATCGCAGTACGCAAAACAGTATCCGGCCTGCTCAAGCTGCTCTACCCGCACGACGTATTCACCAAAGAAGACGTGCGCCAATGCCTCGAATACGCACTCCAGGTCCGCCGACGGGTGAAGGAACAGCTAAAGAAGATCGGTGGAATGGAGTTCTACGATGTTCACTTCAGCTACATCGACAACGAAACCCTTGAAGAACACTTCGTCACTGTGAAAGAGCAAGGTGGGGGTGGTCTTATCCCGGAAGGGCCAGGAAAGCCCGGTTTTATCCACACTATAGGCTTGAGCGGCAAAGGCATGCCTGGGTTATATCGGATCGAACTGCAGGTGACCAAGGGTACTGGCAAGCTAGCCACCTCAGGCCTATGGAACTCCAGCTCTGCAAAAGAACAGGTGAAAATTGCCTTTGACTACTTCAAAGCCAACGCCTCGCGCATAAGTGCCTCGGCTAAGGTTCTGGAGCACGACTTCCATTTACATGTGGTTGAACTGCAAAACACCGGCCCTCTTACTCATATGGCACTACCCAGCCTAGTAGCTTTTGCTTCCGGCCTAATGGGCAGACCTGCGCAAGGTCAAATGGTCGTGCTCGGTGATATGAGTTTGGGCGGCAGCATCACGCCAGTTGAAAGTATCGCCGAGTGCCTGCAAGTGGCTTTCGACGCGGGAGGAAAGCGCGTTGCGCTTCCTATGAGCAGTGCCAAGGACATCCCCAGCATCCCAGCCGAACTGTTCACCAAGTTTCAGACCAGCTTTTATGGCGAACCAGTAGAGGCTGTATTTAAGGCAATGGGCGTGGACTGAAACAAGTCCATCTATTAGCCCGCTTGCGACTTTGAGGCGGGCTGTTTGACCCTCCTCGAGGGCCATCTGCAATGCGGAATCTGGCTTTTAGGTGATGAGGACGCGGCTCCTCTTCTTCAGGAGTAACCGCCGGTAGAGAGCATGGCAAGCAACCGGATTGCGCACCAGTTTTCGAAATACTGGCTTAGCCCATTGATTCACCCTTACAATTCCATTCTAACCAAGGAGTGCAATCGGATGGGGTTTTACATCGAAGGTATGGGTGAGGCTGTGATCAGCTTTCAAAATGAGGAGTTTCGGGTCGACTCCAACACCTTGACGCAAGGTAATTTTGTCCAGACAAGTCAACAAGCCTATGATGAGGACGACGTTGACTTCGAAACTTCGTTCTTCGCTACGTCGCGGGGTGAAACCACCGAAGCAAAGCAGCTCTTCACATGGAAGGTGGAATTCACCCAAGATTTCAGCACCGGCAAGCTTTTTATTAACGCCGCTCAGTGTGTAACACCGGGCGTGATAATGATAAAAGACCTCGCTTTCAGCGCTGTAGCCGAAGATAAAAATGAGTAGTTAAAAGGAATTTGCGCCGGGCGCTTTCCTTTAAGCGCCCATTGCCTCAGCCATTGCATGCCCTGACGATGGATGGGCGCGCAGCTACATCGAACCTACTCAATTTAACGAGCTTCGAGAAAGCCGTACTTTGGCAGTCGCTTCGAGGTTTGTCTGACTACACCATCTCGGGCCTTCTTCCGAACACCAGAAAAACACCCCCCCCCTACAACGCTCACCATGCGACGATCTCCACTCAGTTAATGCCAGTATAAAGGGGTCACGTCCACACCACCCCCAGGCCCTCTGACTGACGCCAAAAGCACCTCACTGATGCGGATGTTACGGAACTCTGCCACCCGTAGGACGAAAACACCTGCCTTACACAGTTGGTGATCGACCTCACCCTGATTTGCCATATCCTTCATGTGGTGATCAGAAAAAAGATCTGAGTACAGCCCGTCGTGCCGATATCAGCCAGTGCCCGTCAAGAGAAAGATCGCGACAAGGAACAGACCGCAGCCAATACAGTCATGACTGGAGCTTTGACAGTTTTCAACGCGACGAAGCCCTGTATGGCGCACTCTACGAGCTTTTTGCTAACGGTGACCCAACGGTGACCAAAATGATCAAATGCCAGAAACAACAAAGCCCGGTCGTTTCCGAACCGGGCTAAGTCATTGAAAAATATGGTCGGGACGGAGTGATTCGAACACTCGACCCCTAGCACCCCATACTTGCATATCTCCGAAAAGCCCAATGAAATCAGGGCTTTGCATCTAGCGCTCGCTGCAACGACGCCCCACGATGCTCTACCATGACGAGCCATTCCCCGAATTTCCCCCGACGCAGTATTCTCCCCTCCCTGGCGTCCTGCCGAAGCTCACCTATCCCTGTTACGAAAAAAAGAAACATCGTCCGGATTAACAGTCTCCCCCTTGAGCAGTCCGATAGCTTCAGCCTCCTCCCACTCAATCAATGCCCAAAGCTTGGCTGCGTCAGCAAGCTCGAGCATTTCTGACAGCTCAGCACTGCCTACCTCATGCCGCGCATGGGCGAGCAACGCCAGACCCACAAGCTTGCGCCAATGCCCCTCAGGGTTGGTGACCAGGTCAAAGTGTTGCTTGATCGCTGCTTGCCATTCAGGAAGCGGGTCGCCCACGTAAGGTTTCATTTTAAAATACTGTATGCATGATCAGCATTTGTATCAGTTCGACATGATCGGATAAAGCCCCGTTCAGCGGAGGGCGACTCTTACGTCATGCCGGCCGAACACAATCCGCCTATAGCAGTAATGAACAATCAACTCAGCGCTGGTAATCTCGGCGCCACGTTCGTCCAACATTAAGGGATGGAGGCGAAAATAGAAGCCCTGGAGCCGCGAACCTCCGGGGCTTTGCTTTTTGACTACTCGGCCAGTGCGTACACGGTCAATGAAAAAGCCGTGATCCAGAGAGAAGTCATCAACACTGACATCCAAATAAATTGCTGATCCATTGCTCTTCCTTGTGCAAGGCTCTATTTCAATGGCCTGACGTTAGCTCATAATGACGCGGGCGCAATAAATACTCATCTCGCCATATCACCACTCCGCCTCACACACTCCTACAACCCCTTCAAGGCGGCATCGTTACGGCATCATAGGATCGCTCGCAGGCGAACCCGGCCCGACGACTTTCTGTAAGCGCTGCCGCCAACTCTCCCGCATATCCATCAGCCTCTGATCGCAGCTCGGCGAGCAGATCAACAAGGTCGTTGATTGTCTTGCCTCGCTCGGCAAGGCGGGTATTGAGATCGGCCTTGTTGGCAAGTAGCCTTCGGGTTTGATCGCGCAGGCTGTCATGGTCAGCGCGCTGCTGAGCAGCAAGAGCATCATCTTTCTGTTTTTGATCCGCCGCATTGGCGCGCACCTGGTCGATGTCTCGTTGCAGTTTCTGCTCGGCTAACCGGGCATCCTCGCTCGCGTTTGCAGCAGCCGTTGCCGTGTCTGACCTATAACTGGCGTAATCCGCGCGAACTTCCGTTACCTGAAAGGTCTGGTAGGCCAGGCCAGAGAGCAGGGCAATCACTGTCCATACCCAAACTGGAACAAGCCTGAACGCAGCTATCACGCCAACACCTTCAGCGCCTTGGCATACAGCGCCTGTCGATCCGCAGCGCCGTTCTGTCCACCGTTGATGCGCCGAGTGATGGCGTCGAACTTGCCCGCATCGGCCAGAGTGTTCATCCCCCTGCTCGCCCAGAACCACGCTGCGGACATACAGGCATGCTGCGGTTTCTCCAGCAGCTCAGGGTGATTGACCAGGTCAAGGCCCAGGGCTTCACCGCACTCGGCGTAGTTTGCCCGGCCGGTTATCTGGATCAGGCCACGACCACGGTACTTCTGACCGTCACCGTCAGCCTCGGGCGTGTTGCCCAGGCGCTTGGCGAGTGAGCCGGTGTCGTACTTACTCAGGTACTGATCACTGCCCATTTCGCGCACGTAACGGAGCTGGCCGGACTCATGGCCGATCTGGGCGATAAACGCTGCCATGCGCAGTGATCCTACGATCTGATAGCGCACCATCGCAGTGTTTAAGACAGGAACAAAAACGCCGGCTGATTGGCCGGCGTTGGGAAGGATTTGCTGCAGCTGCAGCGTAGTGATGGGCATTACATTTCTCCAGAAATGGAAAGTCCTAACCTTGCAGGCATAGAGGTCATGAAAGCTTGCTTGCTATGCTTACTCTGCCAATGGTGGCTATACGAGGTCGAAGACATGAATAAAAGACCTAAGAGGGGCTGGATTTGGGCGTACCGACTAATACGCAGCGTGAAGTGCTCCCCACTGTCTGCCGCCTATAGGGCAACGCTGTACGTGACTCGAGGCGATACAGGGACGTTTTACAGCGGAACAACCTATAAAGAGTTCCGCCTGCGTCGCTAAATATCCTCGCGAGTTAACCCGGCATCTTGGTTGGTTGCGGGTTTAATTAGGACTTAGCTAAACGATTTTGAATCCTGTCGGGTCTTTTGCCTTTGGACTTGCCTTTGCCCTTCTGGTCGTATTTAAGGCTGGAACAAAAACGCAAGCGTCTGGTCAGCGTTCGGGAGGATCTGCAGCAGTTGCTGTGTGGTGATGGGCATGACTTTCTCCGGACGAAAAAAACCCGCACATGGCGGGGGCTGCTCGTGCAACATAAATCGACCAGCTGCATTAATTCCGATTGTTCGAGGCAAAAAACCAAAATTGGGCGGGCCTTCTTATGTACTACTTATGCCTGCGCTATAGCTGCGCAGCTTTTAGCGCAGCAACATCAGCCTTGAGTTGATCGAATTCAGCTGCCATTGCTCGTAGCATAAGCCCGTGCAATGGCCCTTCGCGGAAACCGAACGTACTCCCTGCCGCTCGCACAAGGATTCGTTTTTCTGGACTGACTTCACGCAAAGTGTAGGAGTCTGAGTCATCCTCAGCCGGCACACTTTCAGTAACCGCCGCGACCGTATTGAACTCATCTTGCCATTCGTCAAAGCAAATAAAGCCATAGCGCGTAGCCTCCAGACCGCAGTCAGCCAGGATCTCCATGGCCCGCTGCACCGTCATCCCGACATGGTAACGGGCCAGGTCGACCCCCTTCTCATAAATACTTTCCAGCCATTGATAGGTGCCTATTTCACGCAACAGACGAGAGCCCGCCAGTAGTTCCTGAGCTTGCAGTGGTTGTACCGGGGTCTTCTTGTTGGCATCAGATGTGACCGTCACCGCATTCTGTGAGTACATATCAGACCATGCCAAGCCAGCAGCACCGCAGGTGTGCGTATTGCCGGCATTAGGTCGAACACTTACATATGGAACCAGTTCTGTGTCAGATAGGCGCAGCCGAGTGTCATTACCGCTGCGTACACGAAAAATGGTCGCCCCAACAG
>NZ_WIWK01000037.1:0-47557 GCF_009600165.1 Pseudomonas sp. FSL R10-0399 | reverse complement strand
TGTGAGAGCCTGGATTCTACCGGTGGCTGGCTCTCTGCCTCTCGTTTCAAGCGTTGCGCTTATTCTATGAATTCAGGGAGTAAAGAAACTTTATCATTTCATTTGTCGTTGCAACTTTTAGAAGGCAAATCGACTACTCTAGCGTAGCTGTCTTTGTGTTAATTTTAAAATTAGCTTCAATCAGTACTATTGAATATGGAGGCGAGTTTCAGTATTGTCATTCTAAACTGTTTAATCTCCAGTCAGTAAGGTGCGGACTTTTTCCACTCAGCGACCAACGGGTTGTCAGTGAGCCCAGGCTGCTCTATGTGTATTTGGGGAGAGGCTTGCGCTACCCGGTGCAATATGAGTATAGGCCTTCAGATTATGAGTTTCTCAAGGCTAACGAACGGCTTATCAGCAGCAATTGGCTTCAATAGAAAATATTGTTAGATACTCTGCGACGATTGATCCTATGGATTTTTTCAGGAGTACGAGGAGTCTTGTTAGGCCAAGTGACGACTTCATGCTGTGGTGTCGTGCGAATCACCGCCTCGTACGTACCGACCCTACCACCGTTCTTCCGATACACTGTCAATGCTTCTTTTGTCAGCAGAGCTTGCAGGGACCACCAGTGATCGGACGCCTTAATGTAATTAGTAATTTCGGGATCTATCCAGCCTGCTAGCCAAGTTATTTGGTTTGCGAGCAAACGGAGGCTGTTTACCGTTTGGCGTGGCCGGCGAGGTATAAAGCCCAGATTGCCATATGAGTCAAACTCCGGCGTTCTCCAGATCTGATCGTGATGGCCAATCCTATTTCGAACATCTCGTACTTGGCTAAGTAGATTAGCCAGTCGATCGACAAACGCCGCATCATCGTATGGCGTCGTAGCAAGGTCAGGGGCGTTTGGAAATGCTGTTGATAAAACGCTAGCCTGCATGCCAGCAGGGTGCGATTTATGCTTCAAGCCTTTGATAATCGTTTCCCAGAATCCGAAGGGAACCTTCGCGACAATGTCGTCAACAGTTGCATTCCCTTTTCCTTTCTTCTTTGCGATCTTCCCAACCGCGCCGAGTACATCCTCGTGGGTGTATCGTGTGAGCTTGTGCCAGTAGGTTGGCTCGGCAGGACTGGACGGGTTAGGTCTCGTTTTGAGCATCCACTCAAAGCTGTCCGCTCCGCTGTAGTACTGGGACAGGCCTCTATGCAGGGCATTGCGAAGGCTGACCTCGAGGTCGCCGAGGATCGGTAGGAGAGCGGCGCCGACTGCTTGCGTCCATGCGTAGCATCCAAAGAGATCGCTTTCACTCGTGGTAACGAAAAATGCGTCGAGGGTCTTGAGGCGCGGGGCGGTCAGGTGGAAATGCATAGAGTCCCTTGTCAACGTATCGGTTTTCTACTATCTTCACTCTCGAAACGTGGGTTTTCCGGAGTTCCGGTCGTGCCCGCGTACCCTGAGTAAGAACCCCGCCATGCTGCGGGGTTTTTGCTTTTTACGGGGCGAGAAAACCCAATCCCACCAATGAGTCATTCGCGTGAGCAGTATCATCGGCTGCTCGGAACCAGCCGCCACCGCTGGACACTGCGATCACTCCCTTCAATACTCCCGCTGATTCAAGCTTTAGGCCTTTGACGAAAATCCTACGTCTTCTGACTGGTCCAAGCAGTCAAATGGTCCCCATCTCACCTGCCGGAGCTACATTAGTGTATTGTGTAGCGCTACGCAATACAATATTTTGGAGCGAGCTCGACTCCGCAGCTCATACACCGAGGATTCACGATGCCGACCATCGATGTTCTACACCCTGGGATACGCATTAAGACAGAGGTCATCCCGTCCGGGATGTCAGTCACGAAGGCTGCCCAGCTTGTAGGCGTTGGGCGGCCTGCCTTATCGAACCTGCTCAATGGTAAGGCTGCTTTATCTGCGGAAATGGCTGCTCGACTAGAGAAGGCGTTTAAATTTCCGCTCAGGGACTTGATGGAGATGCAGGCTCAATACGATGCGTCGCGAGCCCAGCGAAAGGCAGCGCCTGATGATGCGGTGACCTATGTACCCCCATTCCTAGCGATTCAGGCTAATGCCATTGAAGGGTGGGTTTCCAACAGCATTCGAGCGCGGTCCCGCTTGGCCGTTTTCTTGCGCACGCTTGTGCACTCAACCGGCCGCGGGCTCACAAAAGTCGACTTTCCTGGCAATGACGATGCCGAGCGACCGGGGTGGGATGGTTTCGTTATAGCAGGCGAGGGGACACCTTGGATTCCAGTCGGTCGCTCCGGCTGGGAATTTGGAACCAATGAAGATCCCCGCTCTAAAGCAAGTGGCGACTTTGAGAAAAGCGTAGCTGCGCTCGAACAGAGAGAGCGTGCCGAAACGACGTTTGTGTTTGTTACCCCCCGCCGTTGGGCTGGGAAGGCTACCTGGGTCATTTCTAAGAAAGAGCTAAATCTGTGGAGGGATGTGCGTGCTTATGACGCGAGCGATCTTGAGCAATGGCTTGAGCAGTCTCTGCCTGCCCAAGCATGGTTCGCCAATGAGACATGTATCCCAGCACAGGCCGTTCGGTCGCTCGACAAATGCTGGGCAGACTGGGCCGAGGTCGCAGCGCCTCCTCTCACAGGTGCTCTGTTTAATTCTGCGATTGAGTCTGCAAAGCGCACAGTGATAAGTCGCTTATCCAATACGCCAGAGCGTCCAATTACTATCGCTGCAGATTCAACAGAAGAGGCTCTTGCATTTCTTGCCCAGTTACTTAGTGAATACGGCGCTGAAGAATTAGCTTCTTATCGAGATCGGGTTTTGGTATTTGATAAGCCTGATGTACTGCCTCGGCTCGCTTCAGGTAAACAAACGTTCATACCGGTCGTATACACTCGTGAGGTCGAGCGAGATCTTGCTCCCTTCGCAAAGTCTATGCACTCGTTTGTAATTTACCCTCGTAATGCCGCAGTAAAGATTCCTGATGTGATCTTGGAGCCGGCTAGCTATCAAGCGTTCAATACGGCCCTGGAAGGCATGGGCAAAAGTAGGGATGAAGTCACACAGCTTGCTAAAATCTCGGGCCGCTCTCTTACCGTTTTGCGAAGACGTCTCTCGTCCGTACAAGCAGTGCAGTTGCCAGAGTGGGCTGCGAACGTCCATATAGCAACCAAGCTTGTTCCATTTCTGCTCGTCGGGGCTTGGGATAGCCGGAACGACGCCGATAAGATAGGGCTCTCACTTCTCGCTGGTGAGCGCCCCTACGATGAGCTTGAAAAAGACTGTCAAAGCTTGGCAAAGCTTAACGACGCGCCGATCTGGTCGATAGGCACCGCCAGAGGAGTGGTTTCAAAGCTTGATCTGCTCTACGCAGCCGCTGACGGGATCATGGAAGTTGACCTAACTCGCTATTTCGAAATGGCACGCATGGTCCTAGGAGAGGACGACCCCGCTCTCGACTTTGATGAAGACCAGCGTTGGACTGCACCATATCATGGTAAGGTGCGCGAATTCTCGAGCATCTTCCGAGAAGGTATATCGGAAACTTTGGTTTTGCTCGCGGTTCACGGCGAAGAAGTGTTCAGGGGGCGCTTCGGCATTGATATTGAAACGGAGGTAATTCGGGTAGTTCGTGATTTGCTTCGGACTCCTTTAACGACACGAGCTTTAGAAGCTAATGATCGCGACCTTCCGACTTATGCAGAAGCAGCTCCAGATGAATTTCTATCTATATTGGAGCGGGACCTTCGATCGGAGAGTCCTGCGGTATTTGAACTTCTGAGGCCAGTCAGTCCTGGCTTGCTAGGCGGTAGCCCAAGTCGAACGGGATTGTTGTGGGCGCTTGAGGGTCTGTCATGGAATCCCGCTACCTTACACCGTGCTGCCTTTATTCTCGCACGGCTCGCGCAGATAGAGATTAAGGACAACTGGCTCAACAAGCCCGCAAATTCGCTGCGCTCGATTTTTCGAGCATGGATGCCTCAGACCGCGGCAAGTCTACCCCAACGTGTGGATTTGATTAAGAAACTAGCTTTGAAGTTTCCTGATGTCGCATGGAAGATTTGTATCGCTCAGTTTGAGAATCACAGCCAAGTTGGCGACTACAGTCACAAGCCGCGATGGCGCGCTGATGGTTATGGGTACGGCGAGCCCCTTCCTACGTGGGGTCCGATTCGAGAGTTTGTACGCGAGGTAGTTGAACTCTCTTTGAGCTGGGCGGATTACACCTTGGAAATGCTCAGTGATTTAGTCGATCGCCTGCAAGCGCTGAGTAACGAGGACCAGGCTAGAGTATGGAAGTTAATTGAGAGTTGGGCAAAGGCTGAGGCAAGTGACGCTGACAAGGCAGTGATGCGCGAGAAAATTCGAGTTTCAACACTGTCGCGTCGTGCGGTTCTACGTGCGAAGAGGACTGGTGTTGACGACAGTTTAAACGCAGCAGGAAAAGCCGCCTATAACGCGCTTGAGCCGAGCGATCTAGTTAATAAGTATTTGTGGCTGTTCCGAAATGCTTGGGTCGAGGAATCTGCTGACGAATTACAAAATATTGAAGAGTCTAACTACCGTGAGCGTGAAAAGCGCATCAACGATCAGAGAACAGAAGCGTTACGCGAAGTATTCATGCAATGTGGTTTTTCCGGAATTTTAAAATTGTCCGAACAAGGAGGAGCTCCTTGGGTGATTGGTTCGCTTGCCGCTGGCTCCGTGCTGTCGGAATCGGAGTTGGTCGAATTGCTTCGACTTGCACTTGATCCGATCCTCATCGGTGAGAGTGAGGTCCATTCTCAGAAGAACCTCATCGGTGGTGCAATTCGAGCTATCACGGATGACGTTCAGCGCGAAACTATCTTGCTTAAAGTCATCTCTGGTGTGTCTGAGGAGGGTATGGTTGATCTATTCTTGCTTGCCCCGTTTGGTAAAGGAACTTGGAAGCTAGTTGATACCCTTGGAGAGCGTGCTCAGTTACGTTACTGGGGTGAGGTGGCGCCGGAATGGCTGCATGGCACAGAATCGGAGAGGAGCGAAGCTGTCGAACGCTTGTTAAATGCCGAAAGACCTCGCGCAGCGTTTTCGTGCATTCGATATGAGATAGCTAAAATTGACGGAATGGTAATTTACAAACTGTTGTCAGAGATGGCAAAAGGTGGTAGAGATCTGCCTGATCAGTACATGCTAGAGCATTACCACGTAGAAGAAGCGTTCAATCAGTTAGATCGGTCTTCATCTATATCTCTTGAGCAAATGGCTAGCTTGGAGTTCGCATATATAGATGTATTAGGACAACCCTGGGGCAGGTCCGAAGCTTCCAAGGTTCCCAATCTTGAAAAATACATTGAGCAGCATCCTGAATTATACGTTCAGGCAATTTGCTGGATGTACAAACGAGCGGATGGCGCGACCGACCCTGCTGAGTTTCAAATCACGCCAGATCGCATAGGCGAAATGGCCAAGCGCGGTTACAGGTTGCTAGAGGCCATACACCGCCTGCCTGGACAGGATGATTTCGGCGAGGTTGATGAAGTGCGTCTTGCGAAATGGATAGAGGCGGTCCGCCAGTCGTGTAACGAACTGAGCCGTGGAGACATTTCGGATGTTTGCATTGGGAAGCTCCTTTCGCATGCACCAGTGGGAAAAGATGGCATCTGGCCGTGCACGCCTGTTCGTAACGTGATTGAAGATATTCAGTCTGAGCCAATGATGGAGGGGGCGCATACAGGAGTATACAACTCTCGGGGCGCACATTTTCGTGGTGAGGGGGGCGAGCAAGAACGCGAACTCGCTACTAGGTATCGAACTTGGAGCGAGGCTCTACAGTTTTCGCATCCATTTGTTGCTTCGAAGTTACTTATGAACTTGGCTAGAACTTACGATCATGAAGCGATTCGAGAGGACAATCAAGCAGGTATTCGTCGCCGCTTACACTGATGAATATGGAGCAGTTCATCATGACCGAGATCTTGACTAGCGAGTCGATGATGAACTGTTTAACTGGTTGGGTTGGAATGGATGTCCCGCCGGTCGACGAGCATGATGTGTTTGAGTGTCGTTGGATTTAACGCGAGGCTGCGGCGGTTACCATGGATATGGGGCTGTTGCCCCTTGCTCGCCCATTATTGGCCAAGCTCTGACTGCATGGTCTCCTGAAGCGCTTAACATCCAGCCTATAGGTGACTTCCATCCCCGCTCTGAGCGATGATCCGGAATGGTCGTACACGAGAGGACGAACATGGACGAAAGGATCTTGCAGCTAATCGGTGATGCTCAGTTCGAGCGTTGCCTCTATGAAGCTGCGATGTTTAATCTCGAAGACCGCAGGAACAGGCTGCGCTTTCATAACTTCGCCTTTGCTATGCGCGAGCTGGTGGGTCACACGCTGAAGCGCCTTGCTCCAGACGCCGAGGTGAAAAAGTGCATATGGTGGCAGCGGAAGGCAGAAGGCGTTGTCCCGGAGGTAACCCGAGTCGAGCGGTGTGTGTATGCAACGCAGGGCGGGCTTTCCAACCACTACATGCGAACAAAGCTCCGGTTGGACTTCGCTCAGGAGTTTGAGGAGCTTCGAGATGCCGTAGTCCGTTTGAACGGATACGTCCACATCACACCAGAAGTTTTCCTGTTGGAAGAAGACGACATCGAGCGCCTCACACTAGAAACAATCGAAGCCGTGGCCGGACTGATGGCCTGCATCCAGGAGTGTAGAACAGCCGTCGGGGATCGTTTATCGCATGCGATCAATGATGCGACGGTACAGCAGATAGTTGGGGAAAGTTTGGACGCTGTAGATGAGCTAGCCACACACTATTCCCTTGAAGAAATCTATGTGAACTCGCATGAGGTTACCAGTATCACCTCAGAGACCGTGCATATCAGGGTAAGCGGTAGCATAGGGGTAACACTGCAGTGGGGATCTAACTCCGATCTCAGAAGGGGCGATGGAGCCGAACTGGATGAGTCGTTCGATTACACCTGCGAATTGACTTGCGAAGCGGCAAATCCGAATCCTGAGGCGCTAGAGTTCGTCGAAGACTCTTTGATGGTAGACACGGGCGGCTGGCTCGATCAAGAGGAGGATTGGATCGACTCTGCGGCGAGCACATCCGAAGACTATGAATCTCTCGATGCGTCGGGCATTCGATCGGACTTCTAGACTCAGTAATTTAAACAACGCCCTGTCCATAGGTATCCACCATCAAGGGCGGTTATGGGGCCGAACGCAGGACGTTCAAGCATGCTGATCCGCCCTGCATCAAATGGCTTGGCTACGTGTTGTGAAACCATCTCAATTGGCGCTATCGTCTTTTCCAGTCAACTGATCCAACACATTAGCACCACTCTTAAACGCCGACGCAAAGATTGCTCTATTTTTCGCCATAAAAATGCTTGCATCCTCAGCATGTTTTTCGTCAAGGCCTGGTACATTTTTAATGAGAACGGCAGTTAAAATCTCTGCCAATTCAAGCATTTGATCATGTGCATCAGCTAATTTTCGATCCAAAAAAACTTTCTCCAAATCGCGAGTGCTTCGGTACAAGACTTCTACTGCCATAATCGGCCTCTCAAAATTTATGGTCTACCCAACAACTTGTGGCAGTGCTCTGAAAAAATAATCAATACCTAAGGGAGTAGTAAATGTACACCCTTGATCGCTAACATCTGTACATGTACTTCGGAAAACCTATCTAAAGGACCACAGGTGTACTTACATAACTGACTGATTTAAATGTCCTTTAAACGTAGACTGCACAGTCTGGTGTGGCATCGTTACACTCGCACTGTCCGATAAATCATGAACAAACGCTCCAGATCTCGGCTGCTGCGGTATACCACTTCGACGGCCATTTACCACCTCATATGCCTTCACGATAAGTTGTCTTACGAATACTGTGTTTTTATACAGCCAAAAGCATAAGCCAATCATCGCCCTTTGAATAGCGACTTTTTGACTCTAGCTGCAAATGGCAGGGGACGTGTCTAATCGCGGCTGGCCATCATCTCACTGGCGGTGACTGGCCTTTTTTCTGCATGCAGAAAGCGTCACGTTCATCGCGGATGATCCGTTTTAATCGACTCAAGGAGCTGCATCGTGAGAGTAAACAAAGCTGAGAAGCTACGTCGCCGGGTCCATGAGCTGGCCGAATCGATGGGCAATTTGTTCGTTGAAACCTTCCACTACCTGGCCTTGTTCGCCATTGGTGCAGTCACTGCCTGGGCGGCGGTGATGGAATTTCTGCAGATGGTGGAGAAGGGCAACATCAGCATCGACGACATTCTGCTGCTGTTTATCTACCTGGAACTGGGGGCGATGGTCGGGATTTATTTCAAGACCAACCACCCTATATCTAACATTTTTCTCCAACGGATGATCTTCATAAAAACCTATAAAAATCATTGGCTTATGGCGTAGGATTTTCCCTTTTTTGTTCTAAATTGCTGTGTTAATTTTTTTCTGCCGATTTCGGCGTGTGTTGGGAGAGAAGGTATGAAATGGGCGGATCGGATGCGCGTTAGGGTTCATGCTGGGGCAAACAGCCTTGGGAACCTCGGGGTTGAGTTGTTCCACTACCTTGCGCTTTTTGCGATTGGGGCGATCACAGTCTACGCAGGCATCACCACCTTCATTGACATGCTTCATCAAGACAAAATCAGCGTCGATGACATTTTGTTGCTGTTCATCTATCTCGAGCTTCTGGCTATGAGCGGAATTTATTTCCGCACAAATCACATGCCATTGCGGTTCCTGCTCTACATCGGGGTAACGGCTCTGATCCGACTGCTGATTAGCGATGTGTCGCATCACAAATCCCCGGATGAAGGGATTCTTTACCTCACAGGTGGCGTGGTGCTGCTTTCCATTTCGATTCTGGTCGTGCGATATGCCTCGGCACGTTTCCCTTCCGTGAAAGAAAATGCCCAAACAGAATGACCAGCGACTGATCTGGTGGCAAAAAGCCTTAAGGAAGGCGAAACACTCTATGGCCGAGGCTGAAGACGTGTAAGACTCTCATTTTTGGACCGTCTTCAACCTTGAATTGTTCATAGGTTTGATTTGGCTGGTTTGTATTTGAATTTACGTGATCCCCATTCGCAAATTAATTGATCACCTACAGCACAACTCACCGTATGGTTTCAGATGACAGAAAAATCCTGAGAGCAGATTCAGGAGGCCGGAGCCTCCTGTGTGATATCAGACGCTTCCACCTACACCTTTAAACTTATCAATAAAAGCGGATACCTTCTGGAAAACGGTTTTTTTCTTAGATTTGTATTGTGGGTTCAGCGGACTGAGCTTTGGTAACGTTTCATTCAGTGCCGTGCCGTTTTCCGAGGCGTATTCTCGCTTGAGAGAGCTTCTGATGTAGCGCCGTGCTGCATCCTCATTCAGGCTCTCCTCTTTGATTAGGGCGTCGGCCTCGCGCTGCTGAGCCTGCTGTGCAAAGGTATAGAAAGCTTCAATGACGCCCTCTTTGGACGGTATGTTATCGAGATTGGTCTGCTCGATAAAATCTACCATCAGTTCCTCTTTCGCACGGTTCCCCAAACTGGCGCGAATTAAGCGCTTAACTTCATCTTTCAGCGTCTCTTTATCCGCACTATTTCGGTGATGGTCGTAAATCAGCCCCAGAATGTAATCGAGGTTAATCTCCTGAGACTTAAGCAAATCCACCTCAAAGACAACATCATCCCAGTCAACAGTGTTTTTATCCTTGGTGTTAGCGTCACGTTCGCGACGTTGCCACTCGCGGATATCGTTGTAGCTGGATCGATAATCCTGAATTTTACGCTCAGCAGGTAAGCGCACAGTCTGGAGCGCGGCGAAAGCCTCATCATCCAAATAATGTCCGTTTTTAAACGTCTCCACGGCTACCGGGTCGCTGAGGTCAATAGTTTGCAGAGCTTTCAGCGTGGTAAATTCATCGTAGTTTTGCAGGACGTTCTCTGCCCGAAGATATTCACCAAACAGCTTAACGAAGGCTTTCTTCTCATTTTCGGATTCAATGTCTGCGGGTTTCGGAAAGCAGTTTTCCAACTCGCTCACGATATCCATGAAGCCACGTCGCGCCTCTCCGGTAAGCGTGTCTGTGAAGCCTTCCATATACTCGTTATAACTTTTTTCCATTACCACGCTTCGGGTGTTACTTTTACCAAATAGGGTGATGGCATCCACAGTGGCCTGTTCTAAATCACGGAAGGTCACAATGTTCCCGAAGGTTTTGGTGGAGTTGTAAATACGGTTAGTGCGAGAGAACGCTTGCATCAGTCCGTGGTAACGCAGGTTCTTGTCAACAAATAAGGTATTTAGTGTCGGTGCATCAAATCCTGTCAGGAACATTCCGACCACAATCAGCAGATCTACTTCCTGTTTTTTGACACGCTCAGACAAGTCACGATAGTAGTTCTGGAAGTTATTACCATCTGTGCTGTAGTTGGTCTTGAACGTGGCGTTATAGTCCGCCATAGCCGATTCCAGAAACTCCCGCGCACTGCTGTTCATCGCCGTGACATCAAACCCTTCATCATTGATATCACCGACAGCATCCTGCTCCTCATTCGCCGCAAATGAAAAGATAGTCGCTACCTTCAACGGCTTGTAGCTTTTATCCTGTTCAATAGCCGCCTGCTGGATGACTCTAAACGCTTCATAGTAGGCTTTGGCTGCATCCACACTGCTGACGGCAAACATGGCATTAAAGCCTGTTGCACCAGAGAAAGCCCGGTGTGTTTTTTGACGGAAATTCTTAAGGATGTAATGCGTGACCTCGCTGATACGCATAGGATGCAGTAAAGCGTGTTTATTCTCGGCGGCGCTGAGTTTCTTTTCGTCTGTTTCTGTTTCCAGCTCTTTGAACTTCGGGCGGACGTCGTTGTAGTCAACTTTAAACTTCAGTACTTTTTCATCACGAATGGCATCAGTGATAATGTAGGAGTGCAATTCCGCACCGAAAACGCTGGCGGTGCCTTCATCCCCTAACGCATTTTTACCGACAAATATTGGCGTGCCGGTAAAACCAAACTGATAGAAACGTTTGAATTTCTTTTTTAGGTTCTTCTGGGCTTCACCGAATTGACTGCGGTGACACTCATCGAAAATAAACACCACCTGTTTGTGATAGACCGGTAAATCGGCTTCACTTTTCATTAGATTGTTCAGCTTCTGGATAGTTGTGACAATGATTTTATTGTCATCTTTATCCAGATTACGCTTCAGTCCAGCGGTGCTGTCAGAGCCATTTACGCTGTCAGGCGAAAAACGTTGATATTCCTTCATTGTCTGATAATCGAGGTCTTTACGGTCAACCACAAAGAAGACTTTATCAATAAAGTCCAGCTCTGTTGCCAGTCGAGCGGCTTTAAAGCTGGTCAGCGTTTTACCAGAGCCGGTGGTGTGCCAGATAAAACCGCCACCATCTTTACCACTCCAGCTTTTTGCCTGATAAGCCCCGTTGATTTTCCACAAAATCCGCTCCGTCGCCGCTATCTGATAAGGGCGCATGATCAGCAGGTTATTGCTGATATCAAACACGGTGTAATTAAACAGAATGTTCAGTAGGGTATTTTTCTGAAAGAAAGTGGCAGTGAAGTCTTTAAGGTCTTTAATCAGGGTGTTATCAGACCGTGCCCAGTTCATGGTGAAATCGAAGCTGTTTTTGTCCCGCTTGGTCGTATTGGCAAAGTAACGGGTGTCTGTTCCGTTTGAAATCACGAAGACCTGCAAATACTTGAACAGGGAGTTCTCTGTATTAAAGCTTTCTTTGCTGTAGCGGTGTATTTGGTTAAACGCTTCCCGAATCGCCACGCCACGTTTTTTCAGCTCGATTTGCACCAGTGGCAAACCGTTAACCAGCACAGTGACATCATAGCGGTTAGCATGTGTCCCTGTTTGCTCAAACTGCTGGATGATCTGCACCTTATTACGGACAAGGTTTTTCTTGTCAATCAGGTAGATATTTTCCAGTCGTCCGTCATCAAAGGTAAAGTCACAGATGTAATCAGTGTGAATTTTACGGGTCTTATCGACTATCGTATCGCTCGGATTATCCAGATACTGCTCGGTAAAGCGTCGCCATTCCCCTTCGTTAAATACCACCTGATTCAGCGCCTGAAGCTGCACCCTGACATTCGCCAGCATTGCCAACTGGGAGGTCAACTCAGGCACAAACTCATAGCCCTGATTGCGTAAATCCTGAATCAGCTCACGCTCTAACTCGGACTCGCTCTGGTAACGATCACCGGCTTCCCATTCTGTGACGTATTTATCCAGCACGATGAAATTATTGGATTCGGCAATGGTTTTGGTCTGCTGCGTCATACTGCTCCCTGCTGTCGTTATGCTGCGAAGGATGAAGCGGTGATGCCCCTACACTGAACATCGGGCTATAGCAATGCAAACAGCCCTACCAGTCAAATGTTCTCACTGGCAGGGGCGCTTCTGTCATTTTGTTACGGATTCTGGTTTTGGGAAGCTGAACAGCAAGTCACGGTAGTATTCGTATTGTTTTTGGCGAAGCTCGATTTCACGCGGTAAGCCTTCGGAGATGGAGTTGGTTAGTGTTTCGAATTTATCCAGAATCCTGATGATTTCTGACTGGATGGCGAGGGACTTTTCAGGATTGTTGGGGCAAGGGATGGCGATTAGACACTCCTTTACCTTAGCATCAGATATTGCTGGATAAGCTGAGCCACTTTG
This sequence comes from Pseudomonas sp. FSL R10-0399, assembly GCF_009600165.1. Classification (NCBI taxonomy): domain Bacteria; kingdom Pseudomonadati; phylum Pseudomonadota; class Gammaproteobacteria; order Pseudomonadales; family Pseudomonadaceae; genus Pseudomonas; species Pseudomonas sp. FSL R10-0399. The sequence goes on along the minus strand of NZ_WIWK01000037.1, from coordinate 34,913 downwards.
ATTTTCTTCAACATAAGTTTTAAAGCTACTTGTTGAAATCCAGTGATAAATCCATCTTGGTAGAACTTTTTTTTGGTTTGCGCGTAAAACACAGTAACCAGTGCTCGCTACTTCGCCTGAATACTGTTCATCTATTAAGCAAAAACGTTGTTGGGTCGGCCTCGTTGTTGCAAAAATTACATCGTTTTTTTCAATATTTTTTTGTGCTCGGCTTGGAGCATTTTTTGAACTGACTTCTTTTGCATCAGTGATTGTTTTTGTTTTGATATCAACTGAGGTCAGGTCGATATAACGATAGGTCCGTGTTACATTCCGCCAATTTATATTATTAGTTCGCGAAACAACCTCACCAATAGGTATCCACTCAATCTCAGCCCCATCCAGCAACTTTTCCAGATATGGCGCCCGCTCATCCTCAAAACTCAGCAACTGGTCACGATAGTAGTTGTACTGTTTTTTGCGAGCGGTAAGCTCAGCGGTAAGCTCAGCGGTAAGCTCAGCGGTAAGAGCGGTAAATGTATCCAGAATCCTGACGATTTCTGACTGGATAGCGAGGGACTTTTCAGGATTGCTGGGGCAAGGGATGGGGACTGGAATGTCAATTAGCTGCCCCTTGGTTAACTTAGCTCTCCCTCCGCCGGTAAGAAACGGAATGAAATTAACAATGCACAGATAGTGAAACAAGTATCTGGAATCAACAGCCCAGTTACCACGAATTACATGCACATGGTTGTTTGCCCAGAATTTACCAGCCACATATTGAATAGAGTAATTTTCCAAGCTTGCAGAACCATCTTCTGCAATCAATACATATTCACCATCATGAGTATGCCCGTCGACATAATCCTGAATATTATTAGCTCCATAATATGGCGTTTTACCTACAACTCGCAGAGAAGCCTTTACTGGTTTTCTTCCACTATTTGCTATTTCAAAAAATGAAGCATCACCAAGCAGTTTCCACTCAACCCCAGCTCCATCCAGCAGCTTTTCCAGATAATTCAGCTCGCTCATACCTGCACCTCGCTACCTTCAATCTCCGCCACAATCGTATCAATGTCGGTGCGTAACTGGTCTATTTTGGCGACGGTCTTTTTCAGCTCAGCGTTCAGCTCGGTGATGTTGACGATTTCGCGGGTGTCTTTGGCTTCCACGTAGCTGCTGACTGATAGATTGTAGTCATTAGCGGCAATAGCTTCAGCGGTCACAGATTTTGCCAGATAGTCCGTATCGGCTTTACTATCGAATACCGCCATGATTTCTGCAATTTGCACATCAGTCAGGACGTTGTTGTTAGTTTCTTTCTTAAACAGACCGCTGGCGTCGATAAATTGCACTTTGGTGTCGGTCTTATGCTTTGACAGCACAAGGATATACACCGCAATCGTGGTGCCGAAGAACAGATTAGGTGCCAATGAAATCACAGTTTCCACGTAGTTATTGTCTACCAGATACTGACGAATTTTCTGCTCTGCACCACCGCGATAGAAAATACCGGGGAAGCAGACGATAGCGGCGCGGCCTTTGGATGACAGATAGTTAAGCGCATGGAGAACAAAAGCAAAGTCAGCCTTGGATTTAGGTGCCAAAACGCCAGCAGGTGCAAATCGGTCATCGTTAATCAGCGTAGGATCATCGCTTCCAATCCACTTCACCGAGTAAGGTGGGTTAGAAACGATAGCATCAAACGGCTTATCATCTTTGAACTCAGGTGCCAGCAAAGTGTTGCCCAGCTTGATATTGAATTTGTCGTAGTTAATGTTGTGCAGGAACATGTTCATACGCGCAAGGTTGAATGTCGTATGATTAATCTCCTGTCCAAAAAAACCATCTTCGATGATGTGGTTATCAAAGTGCTTCTTCGCCTGAAGCAGTAACGAGCCAGAGCCTGCTGCTGGGTCGTAGATTTTATTGACGTGCTTCTGCCCGTGCATCGCAAGCTGAGCAATCAACTTAGAAACATGCTGAGGCGTAAAGAACTCACCACCTGACTTACCTGCATTAGCTGCATAGTTGGAAATCAGGAACTCGTATGCATCCCCGAACAGGTCAATCTGATGTTCGACGAAGTTGCCGAGTTTTAATCCTTCCACGCCTTTCAATACTGCTGACAGTCGGCTGTTCTTATCTTTAACCGTATTACCAAGCCGGTTGCTGGTTGTATCGAAGTCAGCAAACAGACCTTTAATGTCGGGCTCAGACGGATAACCGTAAGCCGAACTCTCAATCGCCACAAAGATACTATTCAGGTCGGCGTTCAGCCTGTCATTGGTGTTGGCTTTCGCCGCCACATTACTGAACAACTGACTGGGGTAGATAAAGTAACCTTTGGTTCTGACAGCATCATCTTTAATATCATAAGTAATGACACTATCATCCAGCTCAGCGTATTTTACGCTGTTATCACCCGCTTCAATATAACTGGAAAAGTTTTCACTGATAAAGCGATAGAACAGCGCTCCCAACACGTATTGCTTAAAATCCCATCCATCCACGGAGCCGCGAACATCATTGGCAATAGCCCATATTTGGCGATGTAGTTCAGCGCGTTGCTGCAGACTGGTCATTGGTTTTCCTTCAAAATTTAATGAGCTGCTTATCGACAGGGAAGCGGGTTGATAGATAGCAGGGGTTCGACTGTTATTATAGCGCAGCCACCTGTATGCCTGCATGTGTTTTTTTGTTGCTTGGAGATACGCAGTGCAAATAAAAAAGGCCGGCACTCAGCAGAGTTATTCCTACGGTCGTGGCGACATTAGGAGGAAAAATAAAAAAAACGCTGTAAAATCAAAAAAAGCTTTCGGCGATATAGCAAAAAATATTTTATGAAGTCTGGGGCAGGCAATATTATTTGTTATCATTGAACTCTGTAGCCAGTAAATCTGATACTCTGTGAGTTGATTAGGGAAGCTCTGAAAAAGCCCACTTCTTGACGAGATCCTGCTCTGGAAGCTCCGTATTTACTGGGCTTGGTTTTCCGATAAGGGGCTTTTTCAGACCATCCTTAGCCGTCTGAAATCTTGTCAGTTTTTTCGTGCAACTGCATTGGCTATTAATTTAAAACTTTTGAGGATGAGGCGCTAATTTTCAATTTAACGAATATCAAGCACTTGCGGTTGGTGGGGGAAATACAAGCAGGCATTGCACGTTCACTTGATATCTCGCCTGCCGTTGAGATTTACGTCATATGAGGGCGGATAGCTTTATTAATAAATCTTATCTTTTCAATAATCGAGGTTAGTCATCTGGTGTGGCTTGGTGTGCGTTCGCTGATATATATATGTAATCTAAATAAGCCGAGGCTGCACCACTTTGCACTGTAATGGTTCGTGATGGTGGTGGAGTCAGGTTACGGTTTGAGACAAGACCAACCACATGCCCGTGCGCTTCCTGATTTACGTGGCGATCACGGCGCTGACCCGTTTGCTGATTTCCAACGTCTCGCACCACAACCCGCCAGACATGGGCGTGGTGTACCTGACCGGGGCGATTCTGCTGCTGGCGTTTGCGATTCTGGTGGTGCGCTATGCGTCCTCGCAGTTCCCGTCAGTGAAGATCGAAAACCCGCATCGCAAGACCGGCGCCGGTTCTGGCGAGCACCCGGAGGTGGAGAAGGGCGAATTGTAATCTGGCGTTTTTGCACCACAAAAAAGGGCGGGCTTACCGAAGTAAGCCCGCCCTTTTTTAGTGCGCCCTTGGCGCTGAATCAGCTGTTGAGTGCGGCCTGTTCTTTTTCCAGGAATTCTTCTTCGAGCAAAGCGTCAGCACTGGTTTTGTGCTCTTTCTCTCCGAACCCCTCAACGGGCAGTTTTGCAGTGGGTTTACTCTTTAGCTTGCCGAACAAATGCTCCAGAGCGTGCTGCAGTTTGGTCGCAGCGCCTTCAACGGCGAGTGTCAGTTCATTAGCGTCGTGGGATACCAGAATCGGTTGGTGACCTTTTGGACGAGCCTCCATTTTGCAGCGTTTGTCTTTTGGACCGGACTTGCCGCCATTCTCATCGGTGACATGCACGATGACTCGAGTCAGGTCTAACAAGTAACGCTCGAGCGTAACTTCAACTGTAGCTGTCACCCAATTCTGGGTGCGTGCGTCAACAGCGATGTTTTTATCGGAAAAGACTTCAGTTTGCATAATGCTTCCCTTATCTAGCGTGCTCGTGTGAGTTGTGACGGCCTCGCGACTCAAAGGTTCATCGTCAGCGCTCACCTACAGTGTTTGAGCCGATGAGCAAATATTTCAAGCACTATTTTCAGGAACAATCATTGGCCCTGATCCGCGTCAGTCTTTGACAGGGGCAAAGGCCCGCATGGGCGGGCCATGGCCGATTTATATCAAAATGCAACAGAGGTCTGGACGTACACGGTGCGAGGTTCGCCCACGTATTTGCCCTTGTTGTTGTCGTCAAATGAGCGTGTGTAGTACTCGTGGTTGAAGATGTTTTTAACTCCGACGGCAACGTTCAGGTCAGACAGTTGATGGCCGAAATCGTAGCCAACGCGGGTGTTGAACAGCATGTAGCCGGGGATCAGGCCGGTGCTGCCGTCAGCGCTTTCAGTGCGGGTGTTGGCGTTGTCAGCGAACTGGTTGCTCTGGAAGGTGCTGTCCAGATTGGCCTTCCACGGGCCTTGGGTGTAAGCAACGCCAAGGCTGCCTTTGTTTTTCGAGGAGAACGGCACGCGATTGCCTTTGTTCGGCCCATCTTCGCGGATGGTCGCGTCAACATAGGCGTAGGTGGCATACACGTCGAAACCGGCCAATTCAGGGCTCAAGCCTTCGAGCGCATAGTTGACGCTGGCTTCGATGCCTTGATGGCGGGTTTTACCCCGGGCGATCACGGTGTCGGTGGTCTGGTTGCTGTCGTATTGATTGTTGAAGTTGATCAGAAATGCGCCGATCTCCGCGCGCAGGTTGCCATTGTCGTAGCGTGTGCCCAGTTCCCAGGTGCGGGCTTTTTCAGGTTTTACTTCGCCGCCAGTGACCCGGTTCGGCATCTGGCTGTACTGCACACTGCCGAATGAACCTTCGGTGTTGGCGTAAATATTCCAGCTGTCGGTGACGTGGTACATCACGTTGAGTGCAGGCAGCGGCGTGTTGTAATCGCCTTTATATTTCACGTGGGTCAGCAGATTGGTTTGCTGCTGTTCGATCATTTCGTAGCGAATGCCGGGCGTGAATGTCCACTTGCCGATATCGATTTTGTCGTCGATGAAAAAGGCGTGCGCTTCGGTGGCGCCGCGGGTGTCGCGGTCGTTGCGGCTGCTGGTGGTCGGTAGTTGGTTGTCAGCGATAGGCGTGCGGTAGCGCAACTCGTGCCCGGCTTCGTTGATGTAGCGATAGCCCACGCCCACTTCGTGCACGCTGCTGCCCAGGTCAAAGCCTTGGGCCAGGCGCGTTTCAACCCCGCGCACCCAGTACTCGCGGGGTGACAGCGAGAGGAAGGTGCCTTGATCCAGATACCCGCTGCGCAGGGTTTTGGTGAAGAAGCTGTTCACCGTGAATTCGCGGCGGTCTTCCTGGTAGCGATAACCAAAATTAACCAGCGTGCGACGGCCCCAGAACTTGTCGTTCGGGCGGGTCGATTGATACGGGTCAGCCTTGTAAGCCGCGGTGCTCAGGCCGCCCGGCATTTGCGCCTCGCCGTCGTAGTACTGAGCCATGGCGTTGAAGCTGTTGGCTTCGTCGAGTTGGTAGTTGCCCTTGAGAATCAGGTCATCGATGCGCGTGTCGCTGTGTTCGCGCCAGTCGCTGCCACGGGTTCCGGAGTAGAGCACGGCGCCGCCCAGGCCATTGTCGGCCGTGCCGCCTGCCAGCAGGTTGGCGGTTTTCTTGAAGCCGTCCTGGGTGGACGACGGGCTGGTTTCGGTCTGAACGCCCACTTTGACCGTCGGCTCCACGGGAATCGCGCGGGTCACAAAGTTGACGATGCCGCCCACGTTTTGTGGGCCATAACGCACGGCACCGCCGCCGCGCACCACATCCACCGCGTCCATGTTGCCCATGCTTACCGGGGCAAAAGACAACTGAGGCTGACCGTACGGCGCAAACGGCACCGGAATGCCGTCCATCAACACCGTCGAGCGCGTAGCCAGACGCGGGTTGAGGCCGCGTATGCCGAAGTTGAGGGCCATGTCATGGCTGCCGGTACCGTTGTTTTCCGGGGCGTTGACGCCGGGGATGCGGTTGAGCACCTCGCGGGCAGATGTGGCGCCCTGGCGTTCGAACTCTTCGCGGCGGATCACGTCACGGGCGCCCGGATGCTCGAACACATTGATTTGCTCGGCATCGCCCAGCCAGTCACCGACCACGCTGGAGGCGCCCAGTTCGATACTCTGCGGGGCGTTAGCAGCGGGTGCCGGTTGCAGGCTAAAGGCCCCTTCGCCTTCAGAACGGGCTTGCAGGCCAGTGCCTTCGAGTAACGTTTGCAAGCCTTGCTCCGGGTTGAAGTTACCTTCAAGACCGTGGCTTTGCAGGCCACTGGCGGCGGCCGAACTGAACGAAATCAGCACCCCGGCTTCACGTCCAAACTGATTCAGCGCGTTTTCCAGGGAGGAGGGCGCGATGTGATAGTGCTTGGCGTCAGCCTCGGCAACGGCGTTGAAGCTGAGGCTGGCACCCAGTAACACACTGGCCAGGGACGTAAGACGGAACGGCTGAGCGGGCATGAAAAAGTCCTGAGAAGAAGGGATAAATCGAAGTGGCTTACCTTCTCTGTCACGCCAGATTTGAAAACAGCTCACGTTTTTTGAAATAAGCACACATCGTGTAGGAGCGAGCTTGCCTCGCGATCTTTTGATCTTTAAAAAGATCGCGAGGCAAGCTCGCTCCTACAGGGGGCTACGCACGTGCCTCGACTGTCACCCAGTATCGGGTAAAGCGTCTGACCCGCACCGGCAGGCTGATTTCCAGCAGGCTTAGGATCCGCTCGCTCTCGTCTATCGGGTAAGTGCCGGAGATCAGCAGCTCAGCGACTTTAGGGTCGCAATTGAGTTGGCCGCGGCGGTAGCGGCCCAGTTCGGCCAGAAAGTCTTGCAGGCGCATATGTGCGGCCACCAACATGCCGTCAGTCCAGGCGCCGCTGCCAGCGTCCAGCGCCTGCGGAGTGCTCCAGGCCAAGCGGTTAAAGCTCACCTGCTGATGGGCGTTTACCCACAACGGGCTGCCGGTGTGATCGGCCGGTGACAGCGCGACCCGGCCATCAAACACGGCCAGTTCGGTGCGGTTATTGAATTGGCGCAGGTTCAGGCGCGCGGCCTGCGGCTGCAACAGGCCATTGGCGGTGAGCACCTGCATAGGCCGAGGATCTTTAGCGGCAATCAGTTGTATCTCGCCCTCCAGCAGGCGAATCACCCGCTGCTGGGCGTTGAAGTTCACATCTACCGAACTGGCGGTGTTGAGCTGGATCAGGCTGCCGTCTTGTAACTGCACTTTGCGACGCTGGCCGACCGGGCTGCTGTAATCCGCCAGCAGCGGGGTGATCGGCAATTGGTCGCGCAGGCTGTAGGTCAGTGCCGAGCCCGCGCCCAACAACAGCAACAGCTTGAGGGCGTGGCGACGGCTGCTGTTTTTCGGCGCGTTCAACGCGGCGTGGGCCAGGGGCGAGGACAACCCGCGCAAGCGTTGGTTGACCCGCTGAATATGCTCCCAGGCGCGTTGGTGTTCGCTGTGGGCCTTGAGCCAATGCTCCCAGGCTTGCTGGCGCCGGGGGCTGAGCGCGCCGCCCTGCATTTCCACCAGCCAGCTCACCGCTTGCTCGGCGACCCCCGGGGTAATGTCTGGCGGGTTGTTGAAGGCGCCGTTCACAGGGCGAAGTAGCAGCGCAGGGCGGCTTTGTTCAGGTGGCGTTTAACCGTGGCAATTGAAATACCCAGTTGCGCGCCGATCTCGGCATAGCTCAGGCCATCGACCTGTGCCAGCAAAAAGGCACGCTTGACCGGCGAGGGCAGGCCGTCGAGCAATTGATCCAGCTCGGCGAGGGTTTGCAGAATGATGGCTTTGTCTTCTTCAGACGGCACCAGCGTCTCGGGTAGCTCCGCCAGCGCCTGCAAATAGGCGCGCTCCAGCTCCTGGCGACGATAGTGGTTAAACAGCACGCGCTTGGCGACCACGGTCAAAAATGCCCGGGGTTCGGCAATGGTCGGTGTTTCACGGGCGGTCAGCAGCCGCATAAAGGTGTCTTGCGCCAGATCGGCAGCGCCTTGCGGGCAACCCAGCTTGCGCCGCAGCCAGGCGGTGAGCCAGCTGTGGTGGTCCTGATAGAGAACCTCGACGGTGTTTGACGGGGGCAACGACCACTCCAGCTGCGCAGAAGACGCTTTAGAGAACAAGAATTGTTCGCATTGTAGTGGCGAGGGATTGGATTGAGCAATCACCCTTGATCAAAGGATTCAGCACAGCCCGTCATCTGCTTTTGCATATGAGAATATTTATCATTAATATCCGCCTTCTTTTTGACTTCCCGCCTCGACGCCCATGAACCCTCCCGAACTCAAGGATGGACCTGGCAGTGAATCGCGCCATGGACGTGCGCATTTTCTGCAGGTGTTTTTATCCCAGCGCCCACAAATGGAAGCGCTGGTCAGCCGCCGCGTGGGCTGCCGGGCCACGGCCGCCGATCTGGTTCAGGATTTGTTTTTGCGGTTCTGGCGTCGGCCCTTGGTTCAGGTCGAGGAACTGGGCACTTATTTGCTGCGTTGCGCGGGCAACATCGCTATCGACCATCTGCGCAGCGAAGGCAGCCGCGACCGGCTCAACCAGCATTGGCAGGCCGAGCCTGACGCCCAAGGCTGTGAGCCGCAGGCGGCGCTGGAGGCGGGCAATGATTTGCGCCAGGTCGAGGCGGCCTTGCGCAGTCTGCCAGAGCGCACCCGGCACATCTTTTTGCTCAATCGCATTCATGGCCGCACTTATGCCGAGATCGCCAAGGTCACGGGCGTGTCCCAAAGTGCCGTCGAAAAACATATGATGCGCGCCCTAGAGGCCTGCAAGGCCAGCTTGCGAGAGCCGCCAGGGACAGCATCGTGACTCAACATTCGAAGATCCAGGTGACACCCGAGCAGGAGCGCACCGCGCTGCAATGGCTGAGCGTGCTGCATGATCAGCCCGACAGCGGCGACCAGGCCACCTTCAGCCGCTGGCTGCAAGCAGACCCGGCCCATGCTGAGGCCTACGCGCAGGCGCAAGTGGTGTGGGAACTGAGCGAAGTGGCGGGTAACACCTTGGCCAATGAAGAAGCGCTGGTGTTGCAGCGCTACCTGTCGCAGATGAACGTCAGCCGTCGTCATCGCCTGGCACGCTGGTCCAGCGGCCTGGCCGTGGCTGCCTGCCTGTTGCTGATGGTGGGAGTGTTCGCCGGTTGGCAGCCCATGCGCTGGCTAAATGATCTGGGGGCCGATTACGTCAGTGCGCCGGGGCAAGTTCGAACCCTGACCCTGGCCGATCAATCCGAAGTGACGCTGGGCGCCGACAGCGCCATTGCCGTGAGCTTCAGTGGCAACGAGCGACATGTCGAATTGCGCCGGGGCGTGGCGTTTTTTCACGTCACCCACACCGGCCAGCCATTTGTGGTGGATGCCGACGGCGGCGAAGCACGGGTGTTGGGCACCGAGTTTGAGGTTCGTTTACAGCCTGGCGGCGCGCAGGTCACGGTGTTGTCCGGGCGGGTCGGGGTCAAGGCGGACCAACAGGCGCCGCAGCAGATTCTGACTGCCGATCAACAAGTGGCCTACGCCGCAGGCACGGCAGACACCGTGCACCGCGTCGACAGCCTTGCACAACTGGGCTGGCGCACGGGCTGGCTGACGTACTACAAAACCCCGCTGGCCGATGTCGTGGCCGACCTCAAGCGTTATTACCCCGGGCAGATTGTGCTGCTGAATGCGCAGTTGGGTGAACGGCGTATCAGCGGCAGCTTCCCCAGCCAGGACCCGCAAACAGTGATTAATTCTCTGCAAGGCGTGCTCGGGTTTGAACAGCACAACCTGTTCGGGAAGGTGATTGTTCTGCGCTGATTACCGGACTTTTCTCTCAAACCAAAGCGGCGTGGTTTGCTTGTGAAAGCCGATTCACAAGCCTAGCCTGAGTGCATCTGGTTCACCCCCTTCATCGGCCCGGCAACGACAGTGAATCAGGTACGGATTAGACTCATGAACATTCACCCGGAGGGCTCCCCCATGAGCGCTAAACATACGCACTGTGTTGCAGAGTCCGACGCTAAAAAGGTCGAAACCCAAGAGCAGGCGGCCAGTTATGACCGTTGGTTTCACGCCAAGGTACAAGCCGCGCTGGATGATCCGGGCCCCGGTGTCCCGCACGATCAAGTAATGGCCGATATGCGGGCGCTTATTGAATCGAAGCGCAACACGAACAGTGCGGATTGAATGGCGGCCCGAGGCTCGGGCTGACCTCATGAAAATTATTGACTACATCGCCGACCATAACTTTGCCGCAGCGGTTGAACTGACCCTGGCCATTGAAGCTGCGACTTCTGCTCTGCCAGCAAACCCTCACCTGTATCGGTTTGGCCGGATGCCCGGCACTCGTGAAATCGTCGTGCGGCCTAATTATCTGGTGATCTACCGAGTAACGGACCAGATCGATATTTTGGCTGTGCTACATGCTCGTCAGAAATACCCTTGAGGGTATGCAGAGGAGATTTAAAATTATTTTTCAACAACAGGTGAGGTAAACCCTGAGCCCATCCGTGTAGTGCTTGAAAATGCGAAAAATTCGTATTCCGTAACAAGTCATACACAGGTCATGAGCATGAAGTCCAGGGCAAGGTCGGCGGCAGGCGGTTCGGTAAAGCAGTGGATGGGCGCGTCTGCGCTGGTGATGGCAGGTCTGGCACTCAGCCCGTTGAGCGTGGCGTTGGCACAAGACGTTGCGCAGCAGCAACCCGTGGCGCTGTTTGATTTCAATCTGCCGGCCAAGGCATTGCCCCAAGCATTAAACGATTTCAGCCGCTTGACCGGCCTCAGTGTGGTCTACACCGACGAGGCGCCCTTTGGTCTGCAAGCACCGGCCATTAAAGGTCGCCTGAGTGCAGATCAGGCCTTGCAACAGCTGCTGGCGCATTCGGGCTTCAACGTCCGCCGCATTGACGCCACCACCTACGCCCTTGAGCCGCAGCCGACCGGGGATGCGCTGAATCTGGGGGCGACCAGCATTACCTCGCAGATGCAAAACGACACCACCTATCAGCCTCCCGCCACGTCATCGGTGATGCGCGGCACGGGTTCGTCCATGGAAACCCCGCAAACCATCAACGTGGTGCCCGCGCAGGTGATTCGCGATCAGGCGCCGCGCAACCTCGATGACGCGTTGAACAACATCAGCGGCATCACCCAGGGCAATACTCTGGGCAGCACCCAGGACTCGGTGATGAAGCGCGGTTTTGGTGACAACCGCGACGGCTCGATCATGCGCGACGGCATGCCCATCGTGCAGGGGCGGGCGCTGAATGCCACCGCTGAGCGGGTCGAGGTGCTCAAAGGCCCGGCTTCGTTGCTCTACGGCATTCAAGACCCGGGTGGCGTGGTCAACGTGGTCAGCAAAAAACCGTTGCTGGAGCAGTACAACGCCGTGACCGTGCGCGGTTCGAGCTATGGCTCGGGTAAAAACGGCAGCGGTGGCAGCCTGGACAGTACTGGCCCTTTGGGTGATTCGGGGCTGGCTTACCGGATGATCGTCGACCACGAAGACGAAGATTACTGGCGCAACTTTGGCGTGCACCGCGAAACCCTCGTGGCGCCGTCGCTGGCTTGGTACGGCGACAACACTCAAGTGTTAATGGCCTACGAACACCGCGAATTCCTCTCGCCGTTTGACCGTGGCACGGCGATCAACCCTGCGACCAACCATCCGCTGGACATCCCGGCCACTCGCCGTCTGGATGAGCCTTTCAACAACATGGAAGGACGTTCGGACCTGTACCGCTTTGAAGTCGATCATGACCTCAACGACGACTGGAAAGCCCACTTCGGCTACAGCTGGAACCGCGAAACCTACGACGCCAGCCAAGTGCGTGTGACCAAGGTCAACTCGGACGGTACCCTGACTCGCAGCATGGACGGCACCAAGGGCGCCCTCACCACCGACCGTTTTTCCACGGTCAGCCTGCAAGGCAAGGTTCAGGCGGCGGGTATGCAGCATGACCTGGTGTTTGGCCTGGATGACGAATACCGCAAAATCTACCGGGCTGAATTGATCCGCCAAAACAGCAAGTCCACCTTCAGCTACCTCAATCCGGTGTACGGCAATGAAGTGGCGGGCACCACGGTCAGCGCCAAGGACAGCAACCAGACCGACCTGTTGCGCAGCGATTCGTTATTTGCCCAAGACTCCATTCACCTCACCGATCAATGGATTCTGGTGGCGGGTGCGCGTTTCCAGAAGTACGACCAATTGGCGGGTAAAGCCATCCCGTTCAAAGCCAGTACGGATACCAACGGGGTTAAATGGATTCCGCGTGCCGGGCTGGTGTACCGCTACACCGATGAGTTGTCGTTCTACGGCAGCTACACCGAATCGTTCAAGCCCAACTCCAGCATCGCCCCGCTGGATGGCGGCGTGGTACTCGACTCGGCCATTGCTCCTGAGCAGTCCAAGTCGTGGGAGTTGGGCGCCAAGCTGGACATTCCGGGACGCATTACCGGCACGGTGGCGTTGTACGACATTAAAAAACGCAACGTACTGGTGTCGACAACCGTGGGCGCAGACACTGTTTACTCGACGGCGGGCCAGGTTCGCTCACGCGGCCTGGAACTGGACGTCACCGGCCAGTTAAGTGACAACTGGAGCCTGATTGGCAGCTACGCCTACACCGATGCTGAAGTGACCAAAGACAACACCTACCAAGGCATGCGCTTGCAGAACGTGGCCAAAAACAGCGGCTCGGTGTCGGCAGTGTATGACTTCGGCAGCATCATTGGCGGTGACAAGTTGCGGGTCGGCGCGGGTGCCCGTTATGTGGGCGAACGGGCGGGCGATGCCCTGAACGACTTCGACCTGCCGTCGTACACCGTGGCCGATGCCTTTGCCACCTACGACACCCGCATTGAAGGGCAAAAGGTCAAATTCCAGTTCAACGTCAAAAACCTGTTTGACCGCACCTACTACACCTCGGCGGCCAGCCGTACCTTCGTCTCGATCGGAGATTCGCGCCAGTTCACCCTGTCCAGCACCCTGGAGTTTTAAACCCGCAGGCTATGGCCTTGGGTGGGAGCGGGCTTGCTCGCGATTCAGACGACGCGGATATCCGGGCAGAGACCCAATCGCGAGCAAGCCCGCTCCCACAGGTTATGGGATGAAAGCCGCCCGGTACTCCCCCGGCGTGGCGCCCATGTTTTGCTTGAACCGATTGGTGAAATGGCTGGCGCTGGCAAAGCCGCAGGCCAGGGCGATATCGCCCAGCGCCAGCGAGCTGTTGCGCAGTAACTCACGCGCGCGGGCCATGCGTCGGGCCAGCACGTATTGATGCGGCGGCACACCGAAGCTTTCACGGAACATGCGCGCAAAGTGGTAGGGCGACAGCGCGCATTGCGCCGCCAGTTGCCCGATGCTGAGCGGCTCGGCCAATGAATGCTCAATGCTCTCAACCAAGTGGCGACGCTGATGGGCGGCCAGCCCGCCTTTGAGTTGCAGCCCGTCGCGCATCCCCACCTGATTGAGCAACGCATGGTCGAGCAGGGTGCTGGCCAGGCTGCTGGTCAGCAGGCGTTCGCCCGGCTCGCTCCAGTTCAGGTTGATCAACTGATGAAAGCGCAGGCTTTGTTGCTCGTCTTCTTGAAAGGTGATTTCGCGCAGTTGCAGGCTGCGCGGTTCGCGGTCGAGCAGGGTGATGCAACCCAGGGCGAATTGCTCCTGGCTGACATACACGTGCGCCAGGCGAATTTCGCCATTGATGATCCACGATGATTGATGTTCGGCGGGCAGCACGCAGAGCTTGCCCGGCGAGCCTTTGCTGCCCGGTTTTTCCCGACGAAAGGTGCCCGTGCCGCCCGAGATGTAGCACGACAAGGTGTGATGCGTCGGCGCCTCGTAGCTGCGCGCGTCGTGATGGTTGCTCCACAGCGCCGCCGCCATGCCGTCACCCAGTTCGGCGCTGTGCTCCAGCCGGGCATTGGGCGAGCTGCCCATGGCTTGAAAAACGTGCAGGGTGTGCAGTGTGTGCATGGTCAATTCTCCAACGCCTTGCATCCTACTCCGTCACAGGCCGCCTGCCAGCCCCGGGCAAATAAAAGCGCAAGAATCTGCAAGTGCCGCACAACGCAGCGCCACACACTGCAAGCCATTGACGGGAGTGCGCCATGAATCTGTTTTTGTATGTGTTAACGGTTTTGATCTGGGGCACCACGTGGATCGCCCTCAAACTGCAATTGGGCGTTGTCGCCATTCCGGTATCGATTGTTTATCGCTTTGGGTTGGCGGCGCTGGTGTTGTTTGCCGTGTTGTTGCTCAGTCGCAAGCTGCAAGTGATGAACAAGCGGGGGCACTTGATCTGCCTGGCTCAGGGCTTATGCCTGTTTTGCGTGAACTTCATGTGTTTTTTGACCGCCAGCCAGTGGGTGCCGACGGGGTTGATTGCGGTGGTGTTCTCCACAGCTACATTGTGGAACGCCTTAAATGCGCGGGTATTTTTCAAGCAAAAAATCGCCCGTAACGTGATTGCCGGCGGAGCATTGGGTTTGCTCGGTCTGGCGCTGCTGTTCTGGCCTGAATTAAGCGGGCACACCGCGACCCCACAAACCTTGCTGGGGTTGGGCCTGGCCCTGATCGGCACGATGTGTTTTTCGGCGGGCAATATGCTCTCCAGCCTGCAACAAAAAGCCGGGCTCAAGCCGCTGACCACCAATGCGTGGGGCATGTTGTATGGCGCGAGCATGCTGGCGGTGTACTGCGCGTTTAACGGCATCCCGTTCGACATGGAATGGAACACGCGCTACATCGGCTCGCTGTTGTACCTGGTGATTCCAGGCTCGGTGATTGGCTTTACCGCGTACCTGACCCTGGTCGGGCGCATGGGCCCGGAGCGCGCGGCGTATTGCACGGTGCTGTTCCCATTGGTGGCGCTGAACGTGTCGGCGTTTGTCGAAGGCTACCAGTGGACAGCCCCCGCGCTGGCCGGGCTGGTTCTGGTGATGCTGGGCAATGTGCTGGTGTTTCGCAAACCCAAACCCGTGCCGATGACAGCCAAACTGGCCTGAAAAAACACTGTAGCCGCTGCCGAAGGCTGCGATGGGTTGCGTAGCGACCCTGCTGTTGAAGGTCCTTCGCCCTTATCGCAGCCTGCGGCAGCGGCTACCGATTTTGGTTGTGTTTAGCCTTTGAATACCTGCGGATTGACCAGATCTTGCGGGCGTTCGCCGAGCAAGGCGCTGCGCAGGTTGGCCAGCGCACGGTTGGCCATGGCTTCGCGGGTTTCTTCAGTGGCCGAGCCGATGTGCGGCAAGGTCACGGCGTTTTTCAGGGCAAACAACGGTGACTCGGCCAAAGGCTCTTTCTCGTACACGTCCAAACCTGCACCGCGGATGGTGTTGTTTTGCAGTGCGTGAACCAGCGCCGCTTCGTCCACCACCGGGCCACGCGAGATGTTCACCAGAATCGCGCTTTTCTTCATCAGGTTCAGTTCGCGCTCGCTGATCAAGTGCTTGGTTTTCTCGCTCAGTGGCACCACCAGGCAGACGAAGTCAGCCTCGGCCAGCAACTGATCCAGCGTGCGGAATTGTGCGCCCAATTCTTGCTCAAGTTCCGTCTTGCGGCTGTTGCCACTGTACAGAATCGGCATGCCGAAACCCAGGCGGCCACGACGGGCAACGGCAGCACCGATATTGCCCATGCCGACGATACCCAGGGTTTTGCCGTGCACATCGGTGCCGAACAAGGCTGGCCCTACGCTGGCTTTCCATTCACCGGCCTTGGTCCAGGCGTCCAGCTCTGCCACGCGGCGCGCGGCGCTCATGATCAAGGTAAAACCCAGGTCGGCGGTGCTTTCGGTCAGCACGTCCGGGGTGTTGGTGAGCATCAACCCGCGTTCGTTGAAGTAATCGACGTCGTAATTGTCGTAACCCACCGACACGCTGGACACCACCTCAAGGTTCTTGGCGTTTTCCAGTTGCTTGCGACCCAGCTTGCGGCCAACGCCGATCAAGCCATGGGCGTGGGGCAGGGCTTCCTCAAACTGAGCATTGATATCGCCCAGCTTGGGATCAGGCACGATGACGTTGAAATCCTCTCGCAGGCGCTCGACCATTGCTGGCGTGACGCGGCTGAAGGCAAGTACGGTTTTCTTGGTATTAGAAAGACTCATCGGTACAAGGCTCGTCGGCTGTCGGGAATGTAAGCACGCTAACATTCCCGCTGAAATTGTGCAGCCCTGATTAGCTTTTGTGGGAGCGGGCTTGCTCGCGATAGGGGCGCTGAGCGTATCCAGAAAGACCGCATTGCTTGCATCGCGAGCAAGCCCGCTCCCACCGTTCGCCTTAGCTGTACGTAGCCAGTTCTACCTGATGCGCGGTCAGTATTTCGGGCAGCGAGCCGCGCAGAAACTCAACCCAGGTTTTGATCTTCGCATCCAGGTATTGGCGCGACGGGTAGATGGCGTACAGGTTGAGCTCTTGCGAACGGTACTGCGGCAATATCCGCACCAGGGTGCCGTTGCGCAGGCCTTCGATGGCGGAGTACAGCGGCAAAACGCCCACGCCCATGCCGCTGATGATCGCGTTGCGCATGGCATCGGCCGAGTTGACCAAAAACGGCGACGAATTGATCAACACCATTTCCTGGCCTTCGGGGCCTTCAAACACCCACTTGTCCAGGGCAATCACCGGGCTGACCAGGCGCAGGCAGGCGTGGTTGAGCAAGTCGCTGGGTTTGAGCGCTTTGCCGTTGGCTTTCACGTAGTCGGGAGAGGCGCAGACGATGCTGTAGGTGATGCCCAAACGCTGGGACACAAACCCCGAGTCCGGCAGTTCGGTGGCCAGCACGATCGAAATGTCGTAGCCCTCGTTGAGCAAATCCGGCACACGGTTGGCCAAGGTCAGGTCGAAGGTCACGTCCGGGTGAGTCTTGCGGTAGCGGGCAATGGCGTCGATCACGAAGTGATGGCCAATGCCGGTCATGGTGTGCACTTTCAGTTGCCCGGCCGGGCGCGAGTGCGCATCGCTGGCCTCGGCTTCAGCTTCTTCAACATACGCCAGGATTTGCTCGCAACGCAGCAAATAGCGCTTGCCGGCTTCGGTCAGGGCAATGCGCCGGGTGGTGCGGTTGAGCAAGCGGGTTTGCAGGTGAGCCTCAAGGTTGGAGACCGCGCGCGAGACGTTAGCGGTGGTGGTGTCCAGCATGGCGGCCGCGGCGGTAAAGCTACCGGCTTCGGCCACACAACTGAAGGCGCGCATGTTTTGCAAAGTGTCCATGAAGTGCTCTCAGGGCGGTATAGGGGACAGCAACAAAGGAGACAGCGACAAATTGTGACATGAAGTTTCAGGATTTACTGAGCGGATCTCATGCGACTTACGGATTATTCTGTGAACGGTAATAAAGAATCACAGTTATGCCAGCTTATCGTTGCCCCTGCCAAGCCATAGACTTATCTATCTCGAAATACCTCCCCTCATGTCAGGAATTTGCAGCAGTGCAGCGTCGCATCAGCAGAGAGCTTAAAGCCCTCAGTGTTCTGGCTTTATCGTTGGCATTAAATGGCTGTATCGGTTTCGGCGGCATTGCCCCCAAGGGCGAAATGCTCAATGCCAATACCCTGGCCACTGACGAGGCGATTAAAAGCGCCGCGCAAGACGCAAACTGGCCCACAGCCCAATGGTGGCGCGCTTATGGCGACCCGCAATTGGACAGTTGGATCAGCCTGGCTGTACAGGGTAGCCCGACCATGGCAATCGCCGCCGCCCGTGTGCGGCAGGCCAAAGCCATGGCCGGTGTGGCCGAGTCTGCCGAGTCCCTGCAAGTCAATGGCACTGCGGCGCTCAAACGACATGGCTGGCCGTCGGACCAGTTCTATGGTCCCGGTGGTCTGGACAGTGCCAATACGTGGGACAACAACGCCCAGTTAGGCTTCAGTTATGCGCTGGATTTGTGGGGCCGCGAGAGCAATACCACCGAGCAAGCGGTGGACATGGCCCACATGAGCGTGGCCGAGGCGCGCCAGGCGCAACTGGAGTTGCAGAACAATGTGATCCGCACCTACATCCAGTTGTCGCTGCACTATGCACAACTCGACATTGTTGAATCGACCTTGCACCAGCAAGAACAGATCCGCGACCTGGCGCAGCGCCGCCTGGACGGCGGCATCGGCACCCATTTTGAAGTCAGTCAAGCTGAAGCGCCGCTGCCCGAAACCCATCGCCAGATCGACGCACTGGAAGAAGAAATCGCCCTGACGCGTAACCAACTGGCCGCGTTGGCCGGTAAAGGCCCGGGCGAGGGCGCACGCCTCAAACGCCCGACCCTGGCGTTGAACACAGTGCTCAAACTGCCCTCGACGTTACCTGCGCAATTGCTGGGCCAGCGCCCTGACGTGGTTGCCAGCCGTTGGGAAGTGGCCGCGCAAGCCCGTGGCATCGATGTTGCCCACGCCAATTTCTACCCGAACGTGGACTTGGTCGGCAGCCTTGGTTTTATGGCCACAGGCGGCACCGCACTGGGTTTTTTGACGGCACAAAAAATGAGCTACAACGTCGGCCCGGCGATCTCCTTGCCGATCTTTGATGGTGGCCGCTTGCGCTCGGAGTTGGGCGCGGCATCGGGCGGTTATGACCTGGCGGTGGCCCGGTACAACCAGACCCTGGTCAACGCGCTCAAAGGCATCTCTGACCAGTTGATCAAACGCGAGTCCATGGACAAGCAGCAAGTGTTCGCGGCCGAGTCGGTGGCAGCGGCGCAGAAAACCTATGACATCGCCATGATCGCCTACCAGCGCGGCCTCACCGACTACCTCAATGTGCTCAACGCGCAGACCCTGCTGTTCCATCAGCAAGAAGTCCAGCAGCAAGTCGAGGCGGCGCGCTTGAGTGCTCACGCAGAATTGGTGACGGCATTGGGCGGGGGCCTGGAAGCAGGCAGCGACGTCCCCAAAGACGACCGTTATGCGCCGAACAAACCTGGGGCGGTTATGGCCTTGTTCAATAAATGACGCAGCGCCCCCACCCTGTAGGAGCGAGCTTGCCTCGCGATCTTTTAAAGATCGCAGCCTTCGGCAGCTCCTGCGACGAGTTCCGGTTTCACACTTTTGAGAGCCTGTAGATGAACCACTTGCCCGCCCCGGTACGCTGGCTGTATTCGCTGGAATGGCGCCGAGGCTTTTTTGACTGGGCACGCAGCGATGGCGTGACCTGGGTGCATATTTTCAAAGTGTTGATTGCCGCATTTCTGACCCTGTGGTTGGCCATGCGTCTGGAATTGCCACAACCGCGCACCGCGATGATCACCGTGTTTATCGTGATGCAGCCGCAAAGCGGCCAAGTGTTCGCCAAAAGCTTTTACCGGTTTCTAGGCACCCTGACCGGTTCGGCAGTGATGGTGGCGTTGATCGCCTTGTTTGCGCAAAACACCGTGCTGTTTCTCGGTTCGCTGGCGATTTGGGTGGGTATCTGCTCGGCCGGTGCGGCACGTTGCCGTAACTTCCGCGCCTATGGCTTTGTCTTGGCCGGTTACACCGCCGCCATGGTGGGGCTGCCCGCCCTGGCGCACCCGGACGGTGCGTTTATGGCCGCCGTATGGCGAGTGCTGGAAATCTCGCTGGGCATTTTGTGCTCAACCGTGGTCAGTGCCGCGATCCTGCCGAAAACCGCCGGGGCAGCGATGCATGACGCGCTGTACAAGCGCTTTGGCGTGTTTGCCGGGTTTGTCGCCGAAGGCCTGCGCGGCCAGTCGACCCAAGAAGCCTATGAAGCCAGCAACGTGCGCTTTATCGGCGAGAGCGTGGGCCTGGAAGGCATGCGCAGCGTGACGGTTTTCGAAGACCCGCACATGCGTCGGCGCAGCGGCCGTTTGAGCCGCCTCAACAGTGAATTCATGGCCGTGACCACGCGCTTCAACGCCTTGCATCAACTGCTGGCGCGGTTGCGCTCTCGGGGCGTGGGCTCGGTGATTTCGGTGGTCGAGCCCGAGATGGAATTGCTCGCGCAGTTGCTGGAGGCCTATTCGGGCCGCTCCCTGACCGACAAAGACGCCGTGGTGCTGGCTGAACAATTGGCCGAGTTCAAGACCCGCCTGCCGGCCCAGGTCCGCGCACTGCGGGTGAGCTTTCTCGAAAACCAGCCCAGCGACACCGAGTTTCTCGACTTCAACACCGCCTTCGAACTGTTGTTCCGCTTTGTCGATGATTTGCACAACTACGCGTTGACCCATGCGTCGCTGGCCGATCACACCCACGAACGCGAGCGTTGGGACCAACCCTTTATCTCGCAAACCAACTGGTGGTCGGCGGCCGCTTCAGGGATCCGCGCGGCCTTTATCCTGGTGGTGCTGGGCACTTACTGGGTGCTGACGGCCTGGCCGAGCGGGGCGATGATGACCCTGATTGCCGCCGCCACGGTCGGCTTGTCAGCGGCCACGCCCAACCCCAAACGCATGGCCTTTCAAATGGCCTGCGGGACTTTTATCGGCGCGATAGTGGGCTTTGTCGAGATGTTCTTTGTGCTGCCGCACATCGACGGTTTCCCGCTGCTGTGCCTGGTCTTGACCCCGGTGATTGTGTTCGGCTCGTTCCTCACCTCGCGGGCCAACTACGTGGGCGTCGGGCTTGGCTTACTGATCTTTTTCAGCACCGGTTCGGTCCCTGACAACCTGACGATCTACAACCCGTACCAGTTCATCAACGACTACATCGCCATGGTCATGGGCATGCTGGTGTGCGCAGCGGCCGGGGCAATCATTCTGCCGCCCAACAGCCACTGGTTGTGGAGCCGTCTGGAACAAGACCTGCGTGAACAAGTGGTGTATGCCATCAGCGCCAAGTTGCGCGGCTTGAGCTCCAGCCTCGAAAGCCGTACCCGCGACCTGATGCACCAGGCGTATGGCCTGGCTGCCGGCCAGCCCAAAGTGCAACGCGAACTGCTGCGCTGGATGTTTGTGGTGCTGGAAGTGGGCCACGCGATCATTGAGCTGCGTAAAGAACAGGCGATTTTGCCGATTCACCCGGCGTATGCCGAGTCGCAGCCCTGGCGCCAAGCCATCCGCGTGATGGGTCGTTCGCTGGTGCGTTTGTTTATCGCCCCCAGCGAAAACAACCTTGAGCGCGCGCTGATTGCGGTCGATCACGCCATCAGCCGCGTGCAGGCCGCCGACGAACCCTTCGCGCGCAATTTCGACACCTCGGCGTTGGTCCGGGTGCAAAGCTACCTGCACTTTATTCGTACCTCACTGCTCGACCCGCAATCGCCGCTGGCTCATTTTGCCCAGCCGCAAGGACTTGAACATGCCTCGTGAAATCGCCTTCCACGGCGTCTACATGCCCACCATGACCCTGATGTTTTTTATCGCGGCGGGGTTGGCATGGGGCTTTGACCGACTGTTTTCCGGCTACGACCTGTACCGCTTCTTCTGGCACCCGGCGCTGCTGCGCCTGAGCCTGTTCATTTGTCTTTTTGGCGCCATGGCGCTCACTGTTTACCGTTGAGACTGATCCGATGAAAAAGTTCTTCAGCCTGCTTGCCACCTTGCTGGTTCTGGCCCTTGCGATATGGATCGGCCGCACCCTCTGGGAGCATTACATGAACACCCCGTGGACCCGCGACGGGCGGGTCCGCGCCGACATCATCAACGTGGCCGCAGACGTCAACGGCTACGTGGTCAACGTGCCGGTCAAAGACAACCAGTTGGTGAAAAAGGGCGATGTACTGCTGGAAATCGACCCGGAGCACTACGAAATTGCCGTCAAACAGGCCGAGTCGCTGGTGGCTTCACGCAAGGCCACCTGGGAGATGCGCAAACAGAATGCCCGTCGCCGGGCCGACATGGACAACCTGGTGATCTCCCGCGAAAACCGTGACGACGCCGGTAACATTGCCGATTCAGCACTGGCTGATTACCAGCACGCACAGGCGCAACTGGACGCGGCCAAGCTCAACCTTAAACGCACCAAAGTCGTGGCCACCGTTGATGGCTACGTGACCAACCTCAACGTGCACCCGGGTGACTACGCACGGGTGGGCGATCCGAAAATGGCCGTAATCGACAAAGATTCGTTCTGGGTCTACGGCTTCTTCGAAGAAACCAAACTGCCGCACATTCGCGTTGGCGACACCGCAGAGCTGCAAATGATGAGCGGCGAAGTGTTGAAAGGCCACGTAGAAAGCATCTCGCGCGGTATCTACGACCGCGACAACCCCGAGAGCCGCGAACTGGTGGCGGACGTCAACCCGACCTTCAACTGGGTGCGTCTGGCCCAGCGTGTGCCAGTGCGCATCCACATCGACGAAATACCGGATGGCTTCCTGCTGGCGGCGGGCACCACCTGCACCGTGATTGTTGATCAAACGGATAAATAAGCTGCACAACTGTGGGAGCGGGCTTGCCTCGCGATCTTTTGATTTTTATCCAAAAGGCTTTAAACGCCGCAATGGATATCTGCGAGCAATAGATCAAAAGATCGCGAGACAAGCTCGCTCCGACAATTTTTTGGCAATAGGGTAAATACCCGCTTAACCCGCGCTAAACGTCTCATGCAAATGACGCCACAGTACCTTGCCACTGGCGTCGCGCTCAAACACCACGGTGGCCCGGCGGTCGGTGCGGGTGCCGTTGTGTTCTTCTTGCAGCTCCCGGTAGCTGACCACCGCGCCTTCTGCGTGCAAGGCGATGCCCTGGAATTCGCTGAGGGTGATTTTTAACCCCGGGCGGGCCCCGCGCAGTTGCTCAAACAGCGTTTCGACACCGTTGGCATCCAGCACTTTGCCGGTCGGGGTGATCATCGAAAACTGTGGTGAGAAGCGGGCAAGCAGCACCGGCAACACGCCCGGTTCCAGACCGGAAAACCAGCCTTCAATCTCAACGTGGGTTTCGGTTAGAAGGTCGAAGTAGCTCGAATAATCAGTCATCACAGTTTCCAGATCAGGGCGCCAGCAAGGCCAGCACGTGTGGTGTATTGAGGCGTAACACGGGGATAAGCGGCGCCAGGGTTAATACGCAACCGATGGCAAAGCATAGGGCAAAGGCGTGGGGCGTCGAGGTGATTGTACTCAAGGCGGCGAACAGCGCCATCATCAGCGCCGGACCGAGCAGAAAACTCAACTGGCGGTTGATATTCCACAGCGCGCTGGCGTGCCCCATGCGTTCGGGCCTTATATCGATAAACGCGGTGTTTTGCGCGGTACTGCTACACAGGCTGCCGCCAAATCCCATCAGTGAGTACAGAGGGATCGCCAGCCACAGCTGTGAACTGTCCACTTGAATCAGTAAACCAATGCCCAAGGCTTGCGCACCCATGCCCAGCAGCATCAAGGGTTTGGGCCCCAGTTGGTTGAATTGATAACGGCTCACCATAATGCCCAGCGCCGACGCCAGCGCCCACGGCAGCATCAAGGCGCCGGTCTGCGCAGGGCTCAAGCCCAACTGGTGCAAATACAAAATACTCACCAGTTGGGTGCCGATAAAAATCCCCGCCACACACAGGTACATCAGCATGGCGACGCGCAGCAGCGGGCTTTTCAGCAAGCCGCCCATGCTGCGGGCGCCGGTTACCAAGTTGTTGAGGTTGAGTGCCGGGCGCTCGGTGGGGCGTGGTTCGGCTTTGATCCACACACACGCCAGCACCAGAGCCAGCAATGCCAGCGGCAGGTTGGCGTAGAACACCCCGCGCCATGACCCGTACTCCACGACCCAACCGCCCAATGCCGGTGACAGCGCCGGTACCAGCAGCGCGACCATTAGAATCACCGATGTCAGGCGTGCCCGCTCACGCACCGGAAAGTGCCGGTAAACCATGGCCTGGCCGACCGGGATCAACAACCCGCCGCCCAGGCCCTGGAGCAAGCGCCAGCCGATCAGCGCCTCGATTGAACCGGCTTGTGCGACACACCACGACGCGACACTGAACACCAGCAGCGAGGCGAGAATCAGGCGCTTCTCGCCAAACACCGAGGCCAGCCACACGCTGGGCAAAATGATCAGCGTGAGGCCGAGCATGTAGGCGTTGCCGATCCAGGCCAGTTGATTGACCGAGGCGTGCAGCGTCTGGCCGATCTGCGGGTAGGCAATCGATGCGGCGAACATGTTGACCAGGTCCAGTGCAAAGCCGAGCACATAGATCAGCGCGAGTTTGTTGCGGTAAGCCATGTGGGGCTCCTTGAAAGAGCCTGCACAGTAAGTCGCTTTTTCCTTTAGAGAAACGGTCTGCGCCCTGCTAGATTGTCAAAAATATTTTGACAGTCAGCGGGTTTAAACATGGTCAGCCTCGATCGATTCGACACCTTCAAAGCCGTGGTCGAAGCCGGCTCATTGACCGCAGCCGCTGATTTGCTGGGCCAGACCCGGGCCGTGGTCAGCTTCAACATCAAACGTCTGGAGGCTGAGCTCGGGGTGACGTTGCTCATCCGCAACACCCGGCGGCTGGCGTTGACCGAGGCGGGCGAACGATTCTATGTGCGCTGCCTGAGCATGCTCGAAGAAGCGCGGCTGGCGATTGACGAGGCGCGCAGTGAACACACCGAACTCAAGGGCACGCTGCGCATCACCACCACGGTGGAGTACGCGCTGGCCAAAGTGGTGCCTGCGCTGGAGCTGTTTCGCGCCCGGCACCCGGAACTGAACGTGCATCTATCGACCTCTTCGACCCATGCAGACCTGATCTCAGAGCGTTTTGACGTGGCCCTGCGGCTAGGCCGCGTGCTCGACTCCAGCCATCGCGCCGTGCAGTTGCGCACCTTTGAGATTCTGCCGGTGGCCTCGCCGGGCTTTGTTGCCAGCCTGGCGCCGATCAACAGCGTGCAAGCCCTTGAACAAGCGCCGTGGCTGGAACATGGGCGGGTCGGTGAGTTGAGCATTACCGAGTTGAGCAGTGGCAGCGTCCGGCCCTATCAACCCAACCCGGCCAATGCGCGGATCAAGGCCGACAATTCATCGGTGCTGCAGGCGTTTGCCTTGACCGGGCAGGGCGTGGCGATTTTGCCGGACTGGCTGATCGAGGACGATTTGCAGGCCGGCAGGCTGGTGCATCTGCTGCCCGGCTGGCAACTCACGCGCCAAGGCATCTATGCGCTGTACCCCGACACCCGTCATCTGCCCCTGAAAGTTCGCGTGTTTATTGATTTTATGAAGACTCACGGATAACGCGGCATATTCATACTAAAGTTATAACTCCATTGTTTTTATATTTTTTATAAAAAAATAAAGAAGTATGAATAACGCATTGAGTGTGTGTTCCGTTATCACGCGCTGTGCGTTTTATTATCATGCTGTGTGCGTTGGTGTGACATAGATTGTCAGTGGCGGGTGATTGAATGCGCGTTGAATGTGCGTGCACTCATCGGGTGCAAAAGAGGGAATTAGCCTGTTTTGAAATTGTCGGCTGTATGGCTAGTATTGTCCCTGCATTGCCAGAGCTGTATCGGCATAGAACTTGGAAGTCGTCCACCTGACGGTTTTAATTATTACGCGTTGTCTGGGTGTGTTCACCATGGTTAACGAATGGATTCGTAGAGCGTATGTCCAGCTGCTGTCAATCGAGAACCTGCCTTCTCGTGGCCAGCCCGGCCCGGCACAAAGCCCGGTCGCCAGCGTTTGCCCTGTAGTTTCCCTTCGTATTTCACAGACCTTTTCAGCCTTGGACTCAGCGCTTCATCGCCCGCTGGCGGTGTTTGGCAGTGGCAGAGCAAGGCGTCTGAACGGACGTGACGAAACAGGCGTGGGCTGAAGCCTTACGCCAAACAGTCGTTCAATAGCACGACCCCATTATCGAATAACGGTTGTTAATTGCGCCGCCGGGGATACTTGCGCCCTGCATTTAGTGCAGTGGCGAGTCCCTTTATTTATCGAATGAATAAAGTAGGTGTGAGATGAAGAATATTGTGATTGTTGACAAGGCATCAGGGGCTAAGTCGGAACAGGCGTTGGGTTCGCTCAGCCTTAAAGGCACGAGCATTGTAAAACTGCCCTTCGGCCAGGAGAGTGTTCAGTCTTATCAACAGTCCGGCAATAATCTGGTTATTACGCTCAAGTCCGGTGAGACCGTTACGATCCAGAACTTCTTTGTGACGGGCAGCGACGGAGCCACTAACCAACTGGTGCTGGAGGGCAGCAATGGAACGCTGCTCCTGGGTCAGTATTCTTCACCTTACTCCGGCTTTACCTTCACCCAGATTTCCAGCCTTGACGACCTGACACTGGCCGCGGCTGGCGGCAGTGCCGACATTCCTAACTGGGTCCTGTGGGGGCTTGGCCTGCTGGCGGTGGGTGGCGCGGCTGCCGCGCTGAGCGGTGGCGGTGGTGGTGGCGGCCATCATGGCGGTGATGGCGATACAGCAGCGCCCGGTGCTCCAACCGGTATTTCGGTGAGCAACGATGGCCTGAGCGTTATCGGCAAGGGCGAGGCCGGTTCCAAAGTGACGATCAAGGATGCGGCCGGTAACGTGGTCGGCACCGGCACGGTCGGGGCTGATGGTAATTTCAAGGTGCCCCTGGACTCGTCCAAGACTAACGGCGAAAAACTCGACGTAACCTTGACCGATCCGTCGGGTAACCAGTCCCCGGTCGGTAGCGTGGTGGCGCCTGACACCACCGCTCCAGAGGCCCCGACCGGCCTGACGGTCAGCCCGGATGGCCAAACCATCAGCGGCAAGGGCGAGCCTGGCTCGACGGTGACGGTTAAAGATTCTGCGGGCAATGTGATCGGTTCGGGCACGGTAGGTGCTGACGGTAACTTCGACATTAACCTGGGCACCCCGCAAAACAACGGTCAAACCCTTGATGTCACCTTGACCGACCCGGCGGGCAACCAGTCGCCGGTCGGCAGCGTGGTGGCGCCTGACACCACCGCTCCTGATGTACCCACCAGCCTGTTTTTGGCCACAGACGGTGTGACATTCAGCGGTAAAGGTGAGCCGGGTTCCCACGTTACGGTCAAGGACTCCGCCAACAATGTGGTGGGCAGCGGCACTGTCGGTGCCGACGGCAATTTCTTGATCACACTGACCTCACCGCAAAGCGTGGGTCAGCAGTTGAACACCACACTGACTGACGCGGCTCAGAACGAATCGTTGCCAGGCAAATTTATTGTGACTGACACCGATTTGGGCTCAGGAGGCCAACCGCTCGCGGCCACTGACTTGGTCGTCAGCCAGAACGGCCTCTCGATCAGCGGCAAGGGGCAGGCCAATAACAAGATTACGGTCAAGGATGCGGCAGGCAATATTATCGGCAGCGGGACGGTGGATGCCGATGGCAATTTCAACCTGTCTTTCGACACGGCCCTGATCAGCGGCGCCAGCGTGGATGTCACATTGACTGACAGCAAAGGCCAGGTATCGCCAGTCAGCAGCGTTGTGTACACCGACACCACCGCGCCTGATGCGCCAACCAATCTGGCTGTGAGCCCCGATGGCCTGACCCTTACCGGTAAAGGTGAAGCGGGCAGCACAGTTATCGTTAAAAACGCGTCCGGGGAGCAGGTCGGTACGGCGGTTGTGGGGGCTGATGGCACTTTCCAAGTCACCCTGGATGCGGCCCAAGGCAATGGCACCACCCTTGAAGTGACCCTGACTGACAAGGCCGGAAATATTTCGACAGCCACGCCAGTAGTTGTGGGTGAAGCTGTAGCGCCTGAGGCGCCAACCGGTCTGGTTGTCAGCGCTGACGGCCTGTCGGTAACCGGCAAAGGCGAGCCGGGCTCCACCGTGACGATCAAAGACTCTGCGGGCAATGTGATCGGCACCGGCACCGTCGGTGATGACGGCAACTTTGACGTCACCCTGGGCACCGCACAAACCAACGGCGAAACACTGGGCGTTACCCTGACCAGCCCTGGTGGCCTGACTTCGCCATCGATCAGCGTGATCGCAGGCGATACCACCGCACCTGAAGCGCCAACGAATCTGGCTGTGAGCGACGATGGTCTGGCGCTCACGGGCAAAGGCGAGCCGGGTTCCACCGTCACGATCAAAGATCCAGCTGGCAATGTGATTGGCACTGGGACAGTCGGTGCAGATGGCACCTTCTCGATCACTCTCGAAAAAGCACAAACCAACGGCGAAACCTTGGGCGTCACCCTGACCGACAAGGCTGGCAACATCTCGCAAGTCGGTAGTGTGGTAGCAGGCGACACCACCGCTCCCGATGCGCCAACCAATATCGCTGTGAGTGCGGACGGCCTGACTCTCACCGGTAAAGGTGAAGCGGGCAGCACGGTTATCGTTAAAAACGCCGACGGTGAGCAAGTCGGCACGGCGGTCGTGGGTGCTGATGGCAGCTTCGAAGTCACTCTGGACGCAGCTCAAGGCAATGGCACCACCCTTGAAGTGACGCTGACTGACAAGGCCGGAAATATTTCGACAGCCACCCCGGTGGTTGTGGGTGAAGCGGTTGCCCCTGAGGCGCCGACCGGTCTGGTTGTTAGCGCCGATGGCCTGACAGTGACCGGTAAAGGCGAGGTTGGCAGCACCGTAATCGTCAAAGATGCGGCTGGCTTGCCAATCGGCACCGGGGTTGTCGGTGCTGATGGCAGCTTCGAAGTAACGCTCGACAAAGCACAAACCAACGGCGAAACACTGAGCGTCACATTGACCAATGCCGGTGGCCTGACCTCGCCATCGATCAGCGTGATTGCGGGCGATACCACCGCACCTGAAGCACCGACCAACCTGGCTGTGAGCGACGATGGTCTGGCGCTCACGGGTAAAGGCGAGCCGGGTTCCACTGTCACTATCAAAGATCCAGCTGGCAATGTGATCGGTACTGGCACTGTCGGAACTGACGGCAATTTTGAAGTCACTCTCAACGCTGCTCAAACCAACGGCGAAATTCTCAATGTCACCCTGACCGACAAGGCGGGCAACATCTCGCAAGTTGGCAGCGTGATAGCAGGCGACACCACCGCGCCCGAAGCCCCGACCGGCTTGGGTGTTAGCGCAGATGGCTTGACCCTGAGCGGTAAAGGCGAAGTTGGCAGCACCGTCACCGTGAAAGATGCGGCAGGCAATGTGATCGGCTCCGGCCCTGTGGGCGCTGACGGCAGCTTCGAAATCACTCTTGCCCCAGCACAAACCAATGGCGAAACACTGGCTGTCACTCAAACCGATGCGGCTGGCAATGTCTCGGTGGGCGGTAGTGTGGTGGCGGGCGATACCTCCGCACCTGAAGCACCAACCGGTTTGGCGGTAAGTCCTGATGGCCTGACCCTCACCGGTAAGGGCGAAGTCGGCAGTACCGTTATCGTCAAAGACGCGGCAGGTTTGGAGATCGGCAACGGCGTTGTGGATGCGGATGGCAATTTCTCCATCATTCTCGACAAAGCACAAATCAATGGCGAAACCTTGGGCGTCACCCTGACTGACAAGGCGGGCAACGTTTCTCAAGCTGGCAGCGTGGTAGCTGGCGACACCACCGCTCCCGATGCGCCAACCAATATCGCTGTGAGTGCGGACGGCCTGACTCTCACCGGTAAAGGTGAAGCGGGCAGCACGGTTATCGTTAAAAACGCCGACGGTGAGCAAGTCGGTACGGCGGTTGTGGGGGCTGATGGTAGTTTCGAAGTCACCCTGGATGCTGCTCAAGGCAATGGCACCACCCTTGAAGTGACCTTGACTGACAAGGCCGGAAATATTTCGACAGCCACGCCAGTAGTTGTGGGTGAAGCTGTAGCGCCTGAGGCGCCCACCGGTCTGGTTGTTAGCGCCGATGGCCTGACAGTGACCGGTAAAGGCGAGGTTGGCAGCACCGTAATCGTCAAAGATGCGGCTGGCTTGCCAATCGGCACCGGGGTTGTCGGTGCTGATGGCAGCTTCGAAGTAACGCTCGACAAAGCACAAACCAACGGCGAAACACTGGGCGTCACTTTGACCAATGCCGGAGGTCTGACTTCGCCATCGATCAGCGTGATTGCAGGCGATACCACCGCACCTGAAGCGCCAACGAATCTGGCTGTGAGCGACGACGGTCTTGCATTGACGGGTAAAGGCGAGGCGGGCAGCACGGTTATCGTCAAAGACGCGGCGGGCTTACAAATCGGCGCAGGCGTTGTGGACGCTGAGGGTAATTTCTCGATCATCCTCGACAGCGCGCAAACCAACGGCGAAACCCTCAATGTCACCCTGATCGACAAAGCGGGCAATATCTCGCAAGTTGGCAACGTGGTAGCGGGCGACACCACTGCACCTGAAGCCCCGACCGGCTTGGGTGTTAGCGCAGATGGCCTGACCTTGAGCGGTAAAGGCGAAGTTGGCAGCACCGTCACCGTGAAGGATGCGGCAGGCAATGTGATCGGCTCCGGCCCTGTGGGCGCTGACGGCAGCTTTGAAATCACTCTTGCGCCAGCACAAACCAACGGCGAAACACTGGCTGTCACTCAAACCGATGCGGCTGGCAATGTCTCGGTGGGCGGCAGTGTGGTGGCGGGTGATACCACCGCACCTGAAGCACCAACCGGTTTGGCGGTAAGCGCAGATGGCCTGACCCTCACCGGTAAAGGCGAAGTCGGCAGCACCGTCATCGTCAAAGATGCGGAAGGCTTGCAAATCGGTGCTGGGGTTGTCGGGGCTGATGGCAGCTTCGAAATCATCCTGGATGCTGCTCAAACCAACGGCGAAACCCTCAACGTCACCCTGACCGACAAAGCGGGCAACATCTCGCAAGTTGGCAGCGTGGTTGCCGGCGACACCACTGCACCTGAAGCACCAACCGGCGTGGTCCTCAGCGCCGATGGCTTGACCCTGACGGGTAAAGGCGAAGTGGGCAGCACCGTTACCGTCAAAAACGCCGAGGGCGCGGTGATTGGTTCCGAGCCTGTCGGGGCTGATGGCAGTTTCGAAATCACCCTGGATGCGGCGCAGACCAATGGCCAAACCCTGGATGTCACCCTGACCGATAAGGCGGGCAATGTCTCGGCAGCCACGCCTGTGATTGCGGGCGATACAACGGCACCTGCCGCGCCAACTGATTTGGCGGTCAGCGCTGATGGCCTGACCCTCACCGGTAAAGGTGAAATCAACAGCACGGTCATCGTCAAAAACGCAGCCGGTGGGCAAATCGGCGTCGGGGTTGTGGACGCTGATGGCAATTTCTCGATCACCCTCGACAGCGCGCAAACCAACGGTGAAACCCTCAACGTTACCCTCACCGACGCGGCGGGCAACGTTTCGCTAGTCGGCAGCGTGGTCGCGGGCGACATCACGGCTCCTGATGCGCCGACCAATATCGCGGTGAGCGCGGACGGCCTGACCCTCACCGGTAAAGGCGAGGCGGGCAGCACGGTCATCGTCAAAAACGCTGCCGGTGAATCCGTGGGTACAGCGGTGGTGGGGGCTGACGGCAGTTTTGAAGTCACCCTCGACGCCGCGCAAGGTAATGGTACCGTCCTGGAAGTCACCTTGACTGACAAGGCTGGTAACGTCTCTGACCCGACGCCTGTGCTGGTCGGTGATGCTGTAGCACCTGAGGCGCCAACCGGTCTGGTGGTGAGCGCAGACGGTCTGACAGTGACCGGTAAAGGCGAGATTGGCAGCACCGTGACGGTGAAAGGCCCGGCGGGCAACGTGATTGGTACCGGGGTTGTCGATGTTGACGGTAATTTCTCGGTCACTCTGGGCACCGCACAAACCAACGGCGAAACCCTGGGCGTCACCTTGACCAATGCCGGTGGCCTGACTTCGCCATCGATCAACGTGGTGGCGGGCGACACGACTGCACCAGATGCCCCGACTGACCTGGTGGTGAGCGCGGATGGTCTGGCGCTCACCGGTAAAGGCGAGGCGGGCAGCACGGTTACGGTGAAAGACTCGGCGGGCGCGGTGATCGGCACCGGGCCGGTAGCGGCTGACGGCAGCTTCACCATCGTCCTCGATAAGGCTCAAACCAATGGCGAAACCCTTAACGTCACGCTGACTGACAAGGCCGGCAACATCTCGGCGGTCACGCCAGTGATTGCGGGCGACACCACGGCACCTGATGCCCCGACAGAGCTTGCAGTAAGCACGGATGGCCTGACGCTGAGCGGTAAAGGCGAAATCGGCAGTACGGTGACGGTTAAAGACGCAGCGGGCGCGGTGATTGGCTCCGGGCCTGTGGGCGCTGATGGCAGCTTCGAAATCACCCTCGACACGGCACAAACCAACGGCGAAACCCTCAACGTCACGCTGACTGACAAGGTAGGCAACGTCTCAGCGATCACGCCAGTGGTTGCTGGCGACACCACAGCACCTGCGGCGCCAACTGATTTGGCGGTCAGCATTGATGGCCTGACCCTGACCGGTAAAGGCGAAGCGGGCAGCACCGTTACGGTCAAAGATGCAGCGGGCGCAGTGATTGGTTCCGGACCTGTTGGGGCTGATGGCAGTTTCGAAATCGTCCTCGACAGCGCGCAAAAAAATGGCGAAACCCTCAACGTCACCCTGACCGACAAGGCGGGCAACATCTCGGCGGTCACGCCAGTGATTGCGGGCGATACCACCGCACCTGACGCGCCAACAGAGCTTGCAGTGAGCGTTGATGGCCTGACGCTGAGCGGTAAAGGCGAAATCGGCAGCACGGTGACGGTTAAAGATGCAGCGGGCGCAGTGATTGGCTCTGGGCCTGTGGGCGCTGATGGCAGTTTCGAAATCACCCTGGACACGGCTCAAACCAACGGCGAGACCCTCAACGTTACGCTGACCGACAAGGCGGGCAACGTTTCGCAAATCACGCCTGTGATTGCAGGCGATACCACCGCACCTGATGCTCCGACAGAGCTTAAAGTGAGCGCAGATGGTCTGTCCCTGACCGGTAAAGGCGAAGCGGGCAGCACCGTCACGGTCAAAGATGCGGTGGGCGCGGTGCTCGGCACCGGGCCGGTAGCGGCTGACGGCAGCTTCACTATCACCCTCGACAGTGCGCAAAAAAATGGCGAGACCCTTAACGTCACCCTGACCGACAAAGCCGGCAATGTGTCGGTTGCCGCTCCGGTTGTCGCTGGCGATACCACGGCACCTGATGCCCCCACCAACATTGCCGTGAGCGCGGATGGTCTGACGCTCACCGGTAAAGGTGAGGTCGGCAGCACAGTCACTGTCAAAGACTCGGCCGGTCTGTCGGTAGGCACGGGTGTGGTGGGGGCTGATGGCAGTTTTGAAGTCATCCTTAAAGACGCGCAGGGCAATGGCGCCATCCTTGATGTCACTTTGACCGACAAGGCAGGCAACATCTCGCCGATTACCCCAGTGGTGGTCGGTATCGCCGTAGCGCCTGATGCGCCAACCGATCTGGCAGTGAGTGTCGATGGACTGACAGTGACCGGTAAAGGCGAGATTGGCAGCACCGTGACGGTGAAAGGCCCGGCGGGCAACGTGATTGGCACCGGGGTGGTTGATGCTGACGGTAATTTCTCGGTCATCCTAGATACCGCGCAAACCAACGGCGAAACCTTGGGTGTGACCTTGACCAATGCCGGTGGCTTGACCTCGCCATCGATCAGCGTGGTGGCGGGCGATACCACGGCGCCTGATGCTCCGGCTGACCTGGTGGTGAGCGCCGATGGTCTGGCGCTGACCGGTAAAGGCGAGGCGGGCAGCACGGTGACTGTGAAAGACGCAACGGGCGCGGTGATCGGCACCGGGCCGGTAGCGGCTGATGGCAGCTTCACCATCACACTCGACACGGCGCAAAAAAATGGCGAAACCCTTAACGTCACCCTGACCGACAAGTCGGGCAACGTGTCGGCAGTCACGCCAGTGATTGCGGACGACACCACGGCACCTGATGCCCCGACAGAGCTTGCGGTGAGCGTTGATGGTCTGTCCCTGAGCGGTAAAGGTGAAGTTGGCAGCACGGTCACTGTTAAAGACGCAACGGGTGCAGTAATTGGTTCCGGGCCGGTAGAGGCTGACGGCACCTTCACTATCGCGCTCGACACTGCACAAACCAATGGCGAAACCCTGAACGTCACCCTGACCGATAAGGCGGGCAACGTGTCGCAAGTCACGCCAGTGATTGCGGGCGATACCACGGCACCTGATGCCCCGACAGAGCTTGCAGTGAGCGTTGATGGCCTGACGCTGAGCGGTAAAGGCGAAGTTGGCAGCACAGTGACGGTCAAAGACGCCGCGGGCGTGGTCATTGGCAGCGGGCCTGTGGGCGCTGATGGCAGTTTCGAAATCACCCTCGATGCTGCGCAAACCAATGGTGAAAC
Organism: Pseudomonas sp. FSL R10-0399; assembly: GCF_009600165.1. Lineage (NCBI taxonomy): Bacteria > Pseudomonadati > Pseudomonadota > Gammaproteobacteria > Pseudomonadales > Pseudomonadaceae > Pseudomonas > Pseudomonas sp. FSL R10-0399. The sequence goes on along the minus strand of NZ_WIWK01000037.1, from coordinate 594 downwards.
CCTGAATGTCACCCTGACCGACAAGGCGGGCAACGTGTCGGCGGTCACGCCAGTGATTGCGGGCGATACCACGGCGCCTGATGCACCGACAGAGCTTGCGGTGAGCGTTGATGGTCTGTCCCTGAGCGGTAAAGGTGAAGTTGGCAGCACGGTCACTGTTAAAGACGCAACGGGCGCAGTAATTGGTTCCGGGCCGGTAGAGGCTGACGGCACCTTCACCATCGCGCTCGACACTGCACAAACCAATGGCGAAACCCTCAACGTCACCCTGACCGACAAGGCGGGCAACGTCTCGGCAGTCACGCCTGTGAATGCGGGCGACACCACCGCACCTGATGCCCCAACAGAGCTTGCAGTGAGCGTTGATGGCCTGACGCTGACCGGTAAAGGCGAAGTTGGCAGCACAGTGACGGTCAAAGACGCCGCGGGCGTGGTTATTGGCAGCGGGCCTGTGGGCGCTGATGGCAGTTTCGAAATAGCCCTCGATGCCGCGCAAATTAATGGCGAAACTCTCAATGTCACCCTGACCGACAAGGCGGGCAACGTCTCGGCAGTCACGCCTGTGAATGCGGGCGACACCACCGCACCTGATGC